>JALZHC010000113.1 GCA_030914105.1 Acidobacteriota bacterium | reverse complement strand
CTTCAGGATCGCCAGCCCCGCCGGGCTGAGCTGATCCGCCGGAATTCTGTTGCCGGGGAAGCAGTTCGGGTCGGTCGGGTTCGGGCCGGGCGTCGTGCACGGGCCCGCGCCGGGCCGGTGCGGCAGGGCGTCTGTGAGGCTGCCGCTGAAGTCGCCGACGCGCTCAGCGGCGGTCGGCACGAGGAACTGTAGCGGCGGAACAAGGCCGCGAATCTCGCGCCGCCACTCCTCGTTCCAGAAGAAGAAGGCGCGATTCTTGCCGCTCCAGACGCGCTTGCCGCCCTCGCCGAAGCGGGGCAGGTAGATGGGGCCGCTCAGGTTAAAGCCGAAGTTGTTGTAGCGCAGTTCGGGCTTGGGCTGGCCGCCGCGGTTGTTGAAGAAGTCGCTGGCGTTCAGGGCGTCGTTGCGGAGGAACTCGAAGAGCGTGCCGTGGAACTCGTTGCTGCCGCCCTTCGTGATGAGGTTGATGACCGCGCCCTGCGCCTGCCCGTACTCGGCGCTGAAGCTGTTGCGCTCGACGCGGAACTCCTGGATCGAGTCAATCGAGGGGAAGACCAGCAACGTTGCGTTCGAGCCGACATCCATGTTGTTGACGCCGTCAACCGTCCACAGGTTGGCGTTCGACTGGTTGCCGTTGACCGACATGTCAACGTGCGAGTCGAGGCCCGTGCCGCGCGTCGAGAAGGCGCCGCCCGCGCCGGCCTGCGTCACCGGCGAGACGCCGGGCACGAGCGTGACGAGCTGCGCGTAGTTGCGCCCGTTCAAGGGAAGCTCCGTCACCTGCTTCGACGTGACGAGGCTGCTCACGTCGGAGCTACGGGTTTCGACCTGCGCCGCCTCGCCCGTCACCGTGACGGTCTCGTCCACGGTGCCGACTTCGAGCTTGAGGTCGACGTTGAGCTTGTCGCCGATGTGCAGGTCGATGCCGCTGTTGACCGTCTTCTTGAAGCCGTGCGGGGCCGTGCTCACCGTGTAACGGCCCGCCGGCAGGCCGAGGGCCGTGTAGACGCCGTTATCGTCCGCCGTCACGGTGCGCGAGACGTTGGTCGTCTCCTCCGTGATCGTGACTTCGGCCTTGGGGACGGCGGCCCCCTGCGGGTCGCGCACGGTTCCGGTGATGCTGCCCGTCGTGCTCACCTGGGCGCGAACGCCGACCGTCAGGCCGAGCACCAGCAGCAGTAGTAACGCCTGTAATCCGGACTTTCTAATCATAAACGCGTCTCCTCGCTTCCGCGCTTTCAACCTCCGACGGCCTGACGCCGGGGAGCCAATTGGGGAGCCATTCCTCCGAGACAAATGCGACGGCGCGACCGACGAAGGTCGTGCGACGCCAATAGCCCTCAGGCGAGACAATCTGCTTACGGGACGGCGGCCAGCGGAGGTTACCCCCGCGGCGGCCCCTTCAGCAGAAGGCGAAATTAAAATTTCGTTTGACTGCGAATCCAGACCGGAGACTTTGTTGCAAGTATCGCCAAAAGGATTTAATACTAATTCCTCCGAAAGTCAAGAAAAATTTTTGTCGCTTTCATCAACAATTTTAATAACTTAGAGAAGCGAGAAAGTTGCCATACACAACAAAGTCCGGGGGCCGCCTCAGGTGAGCGAGACGGGCGTGAACTTGGCCGTCAGCACGAGGCTGAGCGCGCCCATCAGCGTCGGCTCCGCGCCCAGAGTGGAGGCGATGATGTGCGCGGGCGGCACGCCGCGGCAGATGCTCTCCTGCACCGCCGTCCTCACGTCGCACGCGATGAGCGGCCAGGCGCGCACAATCGGCCCGCCGACGATGACGGCCTCCGGCGACAGCCCCTGAATCAGGTTCGCGATGCCGAGGCCGAGATAGTAAGCAGTCTCTTTGAGGGCGCGCTTGGCCTCGCACTCGCCGTCGAAGGCTAGTCCGACGAGTTGTCCGAAGTTAATCTTGCCGCCGTCGGGCTTCGACCTGGCGTAGCGCGCGAGCGCGGCGCGCTCGGAGGCGAAGGCCTCCCAGCAGCGGTGGCTGCCGGCGGCGCAGGCGACGGGCGCGTCCTGCCCGATGGTCATGTGGCCGAACTCGCCTGCGGCTCCGCTCTTGCCGCGGTAGACCTGTCCGTCGAAGACTATCCCGGTGCCGACGCCCTCCTCGACCAGAACCATGATGAAGTCGCGCAGCCCGCGTATCTCCGGGCGACCGAACCAGAGTTCGGCGAGCGCGGCGGCGTTGGCGTCGTTGTCGGCGGTCACGGCCAGGCCCACCGCCGACCTGATCTCTTCGACTATCTCCAGGTCGCGCCACTTGAAGTGCGGGATGAAGATGGCCGTGCCCGTCTCCTGATCGACGAGGCCAGGCAGACTGACGCCGATGCCTTCGATGGTTCCGCCGTTCTTGCTTAAGAGTCGGCGCGCGCTTTCGATGACGCGCGAGATAGACTTGCGCGCGTCCGGGTCTGTGGGAAACTCCTCCTGTTCGATGACGCGGCCCGCGAGGTCGCTGGTGGCGACGATGGTGCGGATGGTGCTGAGGTCGACGCCGATGGCGACGGCGTCCGACGCGCGCAGCGAGAGAAGGATGGGCGGGCGACCGCCCGTCGACTCGCCTGAGACCTCCTCGATGAGACCGCCCGCCTTCAGCTCCTCGACGATGAGCGAGACGGTCGAGCGCTGGAGCGCCGTCTCCTGCGCGATCTCGGCGCGCGAGATGGGGCCTCGCTCGCGGACGTAGTTCAGGACGATCTGCCGGTTGATGTCGCGGATCGTGTTAGGGCGCGCGACATTGGCTTTCTTCAGGTCGATGCGTCGCATTTTGCCGGATGGCGCGAAGAAAAATACCGCCGCCCGCGCGGCGGGGACTGCCTTCAAGAGACTGCTTCACGACTGAATGGTAGAGCTTCGTTCGAGTCCGAACCCGTGGACATTAAGTAGTACAGGTGTCGCCCGCAGTCAACACTTTTTATGTTATGCATGCATAACTCAGGCTAATTCGCGCGGGCCGCTCGACCGGCAGAAGGGTGTTGAGCGAACGGACGGGCGGGCTTGTGCGGCCTCTTTAGAGCGCTTCAACGGAGGCGAACTTGTTGGCGAGCACGAGGCTGAGCGCGCCCATGAGGCTGGCGCGGTCGCCGATGGTCGAGCGTGTGATGCGCGCTGTGGGGAGGTCGCGGCGGATGCTGCGCTTGACGGTCTCGCTGAAGAGGTCGGAGACCAAATCCCAGGCGCGCGTGATGGCTCCGCCGACGACGACGATCTGCGGGCTGAAGCCGATGATGAGGTTCGAGATGCCGATGCCGAGATAGCGCGCAGTCTCAAGGAGCGCGGCGCGCGCCGACTCCTCTCCGGCGAGCGCGCGGTCAATCAACTGCGCGAAGCTCATCTGGCGCGAGAGGCCGCCCGCGCCCGCGAGACGAGCGTAGCGCGCGACCGCGGCGCGGCCCGAAGCGAAGGCCTCCCAGCAGTCGTAGCTGCCGCAGGAGCAGGGGACGGGCGCGCGCTCGCCGATGATCATGTGGCCGAACTCTCCGGCCGCGCCGCCCTCGCCGCGGTAAATCTGCCGGTCGAAGATGATGCCTGTCCCGACGCCCTCGGCGATGAAGACCATGATGAAGTCGCGCGCCTCGCTCACCTCGGAGTGGCCGAACCAGAGTTCGGCGAGCGCGGCCGCGTTGGCGTCGTTGTCAATCGTGACTTCGAGGCCGGTGGCGGCGGCGATGCGCGGGCCGACGTCGAGGTCGCTCCACTTGAAGTAGGGGACGTAGAGGAGTCTTCCGGTCGAGGGGTCAACGAGGCCGGGCAGGCTAACGCCGATGCCCTCGACCTTGCCCGTGCTCCTCTCGACGAGACGGCAGGCGGCGTCGACGGCCAGCGTGATAGTACGCTCGAAGTCGTGGTCGGTCTCGAACTCCTCCTGTTCGAGCACACGACCGGCGAGGTTGCTGGCGGCGACGGTGGTGCGGGTCGGCGCGATGTCAATGCCGACTGCCGCCGCGCCGCTCGTGCGAAGGGCGAGGAGCGTCGGGCAGCGGCCACCGGTCGAGCGGCCCGCGCCGACCTCTTCAATGAGGTCTTCGCCCAGGAGCGAGTCAACGATCTCGGAGATGGTCGAGCGCTGGAGCGCGGTCTGGCGCGCGATCTCGGCGCGCGAGATCGGGCCGCGGTCGCGCACGTAGTTGAGCACGATCTGCCGGTTGATGGCGCGCATGGTGCTGAAGTGCGCCGTCTGAATTCTTTTTAGGTCAATCCGTCGCATCACTCTCCGGCGTCGGCTTAGAAATCCGCGTGTGAGAAGGTAGTCGGTCTGCGACTCACGGAGGCGCGGGCGAGGCCGCGGCCCCTCGCGCGTCGCAAGAACACTTACGCGCCGGCTTGCCGGACGGCGTCGAGAAGACGCGGGCGTCGGAAGGCATCTTCCCCCTTCTGCCTTCGGCGGCGCGTCGCGCGGCAATGCTTTTTTTTGCGGCGACGGTTTTTCCGGCCCGGCCTCAGTCGTTTTTCTGGCCCAGCCTTTCGGCACCGCTTTTGATCTCGCCGCTGAGGGCGATGATCTGAAGGAGGTCGCGCCTGGCCCGCGCCGTCGCGTCTACGTCCACAACGTCGGGCGAAGTGAAGCGAGGGTTGGCGACGAAGCTGTCAATCCGCTTGCAGAGTTTGACGAGCGCGTCCTTCACGTCGCCGTCGCCGCCGGCGTCGGCGCGGGCCTCGACGCCCCGCTCGTCCGCGCCCTTGTCGCGCAGCGCGAGATAGGTCTGCATCCTCAGCGCGCGCTTCCGAACTTCGGCGGCCTGGCCGGAGACACGCTTGTAGTCGAGCACGCCTTCGACCTTGAGCGCGTGCGCGATGTCGTTGCGGATGACCTGGATGCGCTTGAAGTCCTCGTTGAGCTGCTCGGCGGCGGCTTTGACCGAGCGCTCGTCGGCGCGCGGCGACGAGGTGCCCGTGCCGCGCATCTGCATCTCGCGCCGCTGCTCGTCGCGTATGCGCTCGGCTGCCGGGTCGACGCGCGCGTCCGAAGGGACTCTGGCGGGCATCCCTCCTTGCGCCGCGCACGCCGTCGCCGCCGCCAGAAGCAGCGCGGCGGACGCCGAGGCGCGGGCCAAAAGCCTCCGAACTGAGACGGCGCGGTCTTGAATCACGGCGCACCTCCGACGAACCCTTGACGCTCCCGCTCGCGGGCCACAAGTATAATCCTTTAATCGTAAATGGTGAATCGTAAATCGTGAATAGTCGTTGCGCCTTCGACGGCTTGGGCGGTAATAACCTAACCCGTGCCGGGAAACATAACTATTCACGATTTACGATTCACCATTTACGGCTTTTAGACCTTGATGAAAATCCGCTTGCGGTAGAAGAGCGACATGACGCCGAGCCAGAGGAGCACGGTCGAGACGGCGAACATCAATGAGGCGTTAACGGGCGAGGCCCAGGAAGCGAACAGCTTTTCGTAGACGAGTCCGAGAAGGTCAATGCTCTCGCCGCCGGGCCGCGGGAACTGTATGAGCGAGGCGACGAGCACGAAGAACTCCGAAAGAAAGTAGACGGCCAGGGCGTTGGTGCCGAAGACGAGGAACGGAACCGACCAGCGTTTGTAGCCCTTAATATCCACGAGCCAGTAGCAGAGCGCGAGCAGTTCGAGCGCCAGCCCCGACGTGAAGACGACATATGAGCTTGTCCAAAGGGCCTTGTTGATGGGGAACCAGTAGTTCCAGGCCCAACCGACGATGATGCAGGCCGCGCCGACCGTGAACATCGCGGCGACTTTTTCGAGCGGCTCGCGGCGCGTGCGCAGGTAGTGGCCGGTGAGCACGCCCGCGAGCGTCGTGGCGAGTGCGCCGATGGTGCTCAGTATGCCTTCGGGGTCGTAGAGAGGCTTCCAGGTGTGCTTGCCGAAGACTGTGCGGTCAACGTAAGAGGCGATGCTCCCCTTCATGCTCAGGTCGCCGGCGGCGAAGCCGGGCGCGGGAACGAGCATGAGAAGCGCCCAGTAGGCGAGCAGCAGCAGCGCGGCCAGCGCAGCCTGCGTTCGCCACTTCGTGTTCAGGAAGATGACCGACGCGAGGAGGTAGCAGACGGCGATGCGTTGGAGCACGCCGGGGATGCGGAAGGTCGCGGGGTCTTTGTAAGGGAAGTCAGAGAGCAGGAGGCCGAGGGCGAAGATGATGAGGGCGCGGCGGACGATCTTCAGATAAAGGTCGCGGCGACTTCCCGACTCGGCGCGGCGCGAGAGCGCGAGCGTGATGGAGACGCCGACGATGAAGAGGAAGAAGGGGAAGACCAGATCGGTCGGCGTCCAGCCATGCCACTTCGAGTGTTCGAGCGGGCTGTAGATTGCGTCCCACGTGCCGGGGTTGTTGACGAGAATCATCCCGGCGATGGTCAGGCCGCGGAACACGTCGAGCGAGTTCATGCGGCCCGTCGAAGGCGTTCCGGTGTGCTCACCTGTCAGCGCGTCCATTCGTTCAACTCCTCCTCGACCTCAAGCGTTCAAGCACTCGCCGACGATGCCCCGCAAGTCTTCGATCATCCGTCGAGCCTGCGTCTCGGTCTCGGCTTCGGCGACGAGCCGGATGATCGGCTCCGTGTTCGAGCCGCGCACGAGCAGCCAGCCTTCGGGCGTCGTCACCTTGACGCCGTCGCGCAGGTCTTGGGGCCACGCCGCGTACTCCTCGCGCACGCGCTTCAAGACCTTGCCGATGCGGTCGGAGCGGCAGGCCAGCTTCTCTTTGACCATGAAGGAGCGCGGCAGCTCCGAGAGCAAGTCGGAGACAGTGCGGCCCGTCTCGGCGAGCAGGTGGAGAACGAGCGCCATGCCGACGAGGCTGTCGCGCGCGTAGTTGATGCGCGGGTAGATGACGCCGCCGTTGCCTTCGCCGCCGACGACCGCGCCGCGCCGCTGCATCTCCTCGGTCACGTTCGCCTCGCCGATCTTCGAGCGGTAAATCGGACAATCGAACGAAGCAGCCACCGCGTCGAGCACGCGCGTCGTCGAGAGGTTGGCGACGACCGCGCCGCGCTCGCGCGCAAGCACGCGCCGCGCCGCCAAGACGAGCGTGTACTCCTCGCCCACGGCCTCGCCGCGCTCGTCCACGACGGCGAGCCGGTCTGCGTCCATGTCCTGCGCGAAGCCGACATCCGCGCCGTGCTCGCGCACGGCCTCGCGCAGCGCGCCGAGATTTTCCGGCACGGGTTCAGCGCCGCGCGGGAACATTCCGTCGGGCGTCGTGTTGACAGAGATGACTTCCGCGCCGAGCGCGGCGAGCAGGCGCGGCGCGACTATCGAGCCTGCGCCGTTGCAGGAGTCAACGACCACGCGCAGTTTCCGGCGCGCGTCGGCGGGCGAAGGCGCGCCGGCGGGCAAGGGGCCGAGCGCGTCCAGGATGGCCTTCACGTGCAGGTCAATCGCGCCCGGTGCCGACTCGACCGAACGCATCTCCGCGCCCGGAACCTTCACGTACTCGCCCTGATGATAGATGTCCAGGAGCTGGCGGGCCTGCGCCGCGGTGAGGAAGAGGCCCGCGGAGTTGATGAACTTGAGCGCGTTCCACTCCGCAGGGTTGTGGCTTGCCGTGATGGCGATGCCGCCGCGCGCGCCGCGCTGCCTTACGAGCAACTGCACGGTCGGCACGGGGCACACGTCGAGGTCTACGACGCGGCAGCCCGAAGAGAGAAGGCCCGCGACCACGGCCTGCCTGACCATCTCGCCCGAAGTGCGCGTGTCGCGCCCGATGACGATTGCGCCTGTCCCGACGTATGTGCCGAACGCCTGCGCGAACCGCGTCAGCAGCGTCGGCGTCAGCGACTCGCCGACGACGCCGCGCACGCCGGAGATGCTGATCTTGAGTGTCGGTATGGCTCGCATAGAACCGCGGATGAATTTTGTTTGGGAAGCCCCGAAGGGGCGTCATGCAAAAGCCAGGGGCAACGCCCCTGGTGCGAGTTGGTTAACCGTCGGCAAGCCCTGAAAGGGCGTAATAGGCCGCCAGTTATTTCGCCCCTTCGGGGCTGGAAAACTTTTTCTAAACTTCTCTCCAGAGGCGTTGCCCCTGGCTATTACATTGCGCCCCTTCGGGGCTTTCCAAGCACTCTCTCATCGCTCAGAAATTACAGGGCGACGCGAGCGCAGGCACCGGCGCGGGCACCGTGTCGCGGAAGCGGACGCGGCGGCGGCGCAAGTTCGCGACGCGCGATTCGACCTCTTCGGGCGTGAGCGCAGACTTCGCCTCGAAGAAGACCCAGTCAATGTCCTCGTTGTAGGAACGCGCGCCTTGAACTTTGGCCGCGCCGTCTTTGATGAACCAGAGATTGAAGTTGATCGACATGATCGAGCGCGGGTAGAAGCGCCCGCCGTGCTCGACCTGCTGCAC
>JALZHC010000642.1 GCA_030914105.1 Acidobacteriota bacterium | reverse complement strand
ACCATCGTCCGCGTGCTCGACGCGGGCGAGGCCGCTCCCGTCAGTGTGACGATTGCGGGCGACCGGCGTGCGCTCCGGGTGAGCACGCCGCGACGGCTCGGCAAGCGCGCAGCCGCGCGCGTCGAGCGCGACGTGCGCCACATCTTCCGGCTCGACGAGCCTTTGACTGAGTTCTACGCGGCGGTCGCCGGCGACCCGGACTTCGCCTGGATCGCGCGCGACGGCGCGGGCCGGCTGCTGCGCTCGCCCACGGTCTACGAGGATTTGGTCAAGTCGATCATGACGACGAACTGCTCCTGGTCTCTGACGCGGAAGATGGCGACGGAGCTGGTCGGCAACCTTGGGCGCGAGGCGGCGGACGGGCGGCGCACGTTCCCGACTGCGGAAGTCATGGCCGAACGCCCCGTCGAGTTCTACCGCGACGTTGTGCGCGCCGGCTACCGCGCCGCGTACCTGAAGGAGTTGGCCGAGCGCGTCGCTTCGGGCGAGCTGGACGTGGAGTCCTGGTTGACGAGCAAGCTCCCGACGGCGGAGCTGAAGCGCGAGATGAAGAGGGTGAAGGGCGTCGGCGACTACGCGGCGGAGAACCTTCTGAAGCTCGTCGGGCGCTACGACGTGCTCGCGCTCGACTCTTGGGTGCGCGGCAAGTTCGCGAAGGTGAGAAACAAGGGGCGCGTCTGTGACGACCGACGGATCGCGCGCTTCTACTCGCGCTTCCGGGAGTGGCGCGGCCTCGCGCTCTGGTGCGACATGACGCGCGACTGGTTCGAGCAGGCCGGCGACGGCGCGGATGGGAAGGCATAGGCTCTTTGCCGTCCGCACGTGTGAGGGCTAAGGTTCAGGAACATCCGGCCGGGATGGGCGTCTAAAAGTCCGAACGGACACGCGGGCCACACCGAAAGAGAGGAGTCCGAACGTGACACACAAAGCCCTCCGCATCGCCGTCGCTTTCGCAACCTTCACGACGGGCCTGACCGTCGTATGGCTTTCGGGCCTGCTCGCCTCAGCGGAGACGCGCCTCGCGGATTGGCTCGTCCCCACACAGGAGGTCGCGCTGCCCGCGCCTTCGCTCGTCCCGACCGAAGAAGCCGAGACGAACGAAGTCTATAAAACGCTCATCCGAGATCTGTTGACCTATCCGGGCACGCGTCTGGCCGTCGTCACTTCTAAGGCCGGCGGATACCCCGGTCTTGAGGTGAATGACGCCGCCCTTGAAACGGAGTACGTCCAGAGAAGAATGCCCGGCGTCCGGGCCGATACACTCAGCGATTACATTTCCAAAAGCGGTAGAGAGGAGAGGTTGACCGACCTGCACGGCCTGGGGATGGAGCTGGCACTCGTCGATCCGTATGAACTCGAAAAGCTTTTCGCAACGAACGGCGTCGGCGGTTGGAATCTCTTCTACCAGAAGTACCCCGGCTCGTCCGGGATAATCTCGTTCTCGCGTGTCGGCTTCAGCCGCGAACACGACCAGGCGTTCGTCAACGCTTCGAGGTGGTGCGGCGGGCTGTGCGGAGATGGTTGGGATGTCATTCTGAGGAAGACTGAGCGCGGTTGGATAATAGAAGAGAAGCGGATGGTCTGGGTCTCTTGAAGGACGTTGAACCCTCGCGCGGGGGAGATGAGTTGAAGAAGGCGTGTTGAGCGGGTTGAGACGCCCGGCCTGCTCGGCGCGCCTTTTTCTTTCGCCGGCCAGACTCGAAATTGCTCAGGCGCGTTCGCCATTCCCAGGCATTGCCGAAGGGCAGAGCTTCGCCAGAACGCACTCGCCGCAGAGGGGTCTGCGCGCCTTGCAGACCTTGCGCCCGTGCGCGATGAGGAGGTGCGGAAAGAGAATCCAGTCGGACTTCGGAATGAGCGAGGTCAAGTCCTGCTCGATCTTCTCCGGCGTCTTCTCGCTGGAGAGGCCGAGGCGCTCCGAGAGACGCGCGACGTGCGTGTCGACGACGACGCCGGAGGCGACGCCGTAAGCGTTTCCGAGGACGACGTTGGCGGTCTTGCGCGCGACGCCGGGCAGCTCAAGCAACTCCTCCATCGAACGCGGGACACTCCCGCCGTGACGCTCGACGATGAGGCGGCAAGCGCCCTGGATGGACTTGGCCTTGTTGCGGAAGAAGCCGGTCGAGCGGATGTCGCGCTCAAGCTCCGCGGTCGGCGCGGCGGCATAGTCTTCCGCCGTGCGGTACTTGCCGAAGAGTTCGGCGGTGACGAGGTTGACGCGCTCGTCCGTGCACTGCGCGGAGAGGATCGTGGCGACGAGGAGCTCGAGCGGGTTCGAGTAGTTCAGGCTGCAACGCGCTTCCCGGTACTCCTTCTTCAGGAGCCGGACGATCTGCCCGGCGCGCTTCTTCCGTTCGGGGGCTGCTTCCAATCCTCACCTCATAAGTAAGATTGAATCATCGGTTCAACGGTTCATTGATTCATTGTGGAACGGCCTGGCCTTCATTGAATCAATGAACCGATGAACCAATGATTCAATCCCCATTCCCATTCAGTGGCGGCGCGTCGGGCGGCGGCCACGCCTGCGCGTCGTTCTGCGCCTGGCGGTCGTCGCGGGCTGCTTGGCCGACTGCTTCCTGACCAGCTCGGCGATGGCGCTGACGGGGACGGCGGCGCTGATGAAGAGCGTGCTGCCCTCGGTTCGGTTGACGACCGTCTTGAGGACGGAGAGGGCGCGGCGCGCGTCCGCCGCGTCCTTGTTGTTCTTCTTCGCGGCCTCTCCGGCCAGCTCAGTCTGGAGCGCGACGAGGCCCATTCGGGCGAGACCGGAGAGGGCGCTTGCGTGCTCCGGCTGGTCGGTCAGAAGCGCTGCGCGAAAGGTCAGGTCGAGCGCGTCCATCCCCTGCGAGAGGCTGAACTGCTTCAGCCAGGCGAGCGTCTTGTCCAGCTCCTCGTTCGGCGCGACTCCGAACTTGTGCACGTAGTCTGCGAGCGTGGGCGGCAGCACAGCCGTCAGGCTCCAGAGCGCTTGCGGCTCGCGCGCCGCGAGGTCGAGCATCGGGGCGCTGAGTCGTCCGCGCCCGCCCGACGCGTCGATGGCCGCCCTGACGTAGGCCGGGACGCCCGCGACGAGCGTGCGCGAGTCGAGCGTCGTGACGGCGACCTCCGGGTAAGGGTTCGACCTGGGCTTGCCGCCCTCCGGGCCTTCGATGCCGTCCGCGCCGCCGACGGCCCTGGCGACCGTCTCGGTCTCGAAGATGTCGAGCGTCTTCGAGCCGTAAGTCTCCTGCCGCGACTTCAGGTTCTGCGAGCCTGCGGCGAGGCGCGCGAGCATGAGCAGCGAGTCGGC
>JALZHC010000112.1 GCA_030914105.1 Acidobacteriota bacterium | reverse complement strand
TGCCCGTCGTCGTGCTCAGGAACCGCAGCGCCAGCGCCGCCGGCATCCGCTCAGGCTTCACGAGGCGCGGCACGAGCGCGTCGAGCGACGGGCGCTGCAAGGCGTTGAGTGCGGCGAAGAGTGCCGTCGCCGAAAAGATGACCCACACGCGCGGGCGCGCGAGCAGCGAGTTGAAGATGAGCACGGCGGTCAGCGCGGCGATGAGTGCCTCGGTGACTCGAACCATCCGCCGCCTGTCAACGGCGTCGGCCAGCGCGCCGCCGACGAAGGCCATCACGAAGACGAGCGCGAACTCCGCGACGCCGAGCATCCCGACCGCGAACGAAGAGCCGGTGAGCCTGTAGACCTGCCAGGGTACGGCCACAAACGTCATCATCGAGCCGAAGAAAGAGACGGCCTGCCCCGCGAACAGCAGACGGAAGTCGCGCGACTCTCTGAGCGGCGTCAGGTCGAGCGCCAGCGCGCGCGCGGCCTTCCCCGCGCGGCCCTCTCCGCGGCGCGCACGCGTCTGGCTCGCCTCCAAAGGGTCGGGCGTCAGGTGCGTCGCGGCATGTGAGGGCTTCTCTTCCACGGGGAACAAGGGAAGGATGAAGGATGAAGGCGGAAGGATGAATAAGAGATTGAGTCATCGGTTCATTGAGTCATTGGGTCAATGAATCAATGAACCGATGAACCGATGAATCAATGACTCAATCCCCTTCATCCTTCCGCCTTCATCCTTCATCCTTCAAATGGTGCGCGCGCTTCTCCTCTTTTTTCGCACGCTTCTCCGCCTTCTTGTCGGCCTCGGTGCGGTGGATCAAGTCCTCTGCGGCGCGGCCCGTGCGCGAGAGGCGGACGTAGAGCAGGTAGGCGACGATTGCTGCGTTGACGACGAGGACGCCGGCGCGGATGAGCGTCGCGCGCTCGATCAGTTCGTACAGCTCGATGGGCAGGTAGACGCAGCCCGAAATAATCGCGAACCACTCGGCCCACGCGCGCATCTTCCAGAGGCCGTAAGCCTCGACGAAGCGCACGGTCGAATAGGCGAAGGCCATCGCGGCGAGCGTCCGCAGGCGCGCGTCGCTCGTGCGCGCCGCCGCCTCGATGAAGACGCGCGGGTAATGGCTCGCGGGGTTCAGGTGCGAGTGCTGGACGAGCCGCTCGGCCAGGTCTTCGAGGTCGCGGTGGACGAGCGACAGCAGCCCGAAGCCCGCGACCAAAACGAGCGTCCCCTTCAACGCCTCGAAGAACGCGACGGCGCGCACGCCCGCCTCGATCTCCTTCACCACCAGCGGCGGCGGCTCCGGCATGTGCGTCTGAGCTTCGGCCGTCATCACACGCCGCCTCCCGGCTCGTCACCTTTGCGCAGCAACGGGATGTGAACGCCTTTCGCGCGTGCGGTCTCTTCGGCCTCTTCGTAGCCGGCGTCGGCGTGGCGCGCGACGCCGAGGCCGGGGTCGTTGGTGAGCACGCGATTGAGTCGCTTCGACGCTTCCGGCGTGCCGTCGGCCACAGAGACCTGGCCGGCGTGCAGAGAGTAACCGATGCCGACGCCGCCGCCGTGATGGAAGGAGACCCACGACGCGCCGCTCGCCGTGTTGAGCAGAGCATTAAGAACGGGCCAGTCGGCGACGGCGTCCGTGCCGTCTCGCATGGCTTCGGTCTCGCGGAAGGGCGAGGCGACGCTTCCGGTGTCGAGGTGGTCGCGGCCAATCGCAATCGGGGCCTTCAGCTCGCCGCGGCGCACAAGCTCGTTCATCGCCTCGCCCATCTCCGCGCGCTCGCCGAGGCCCAGCCAGCAGATGCGCGCGGGCAGGCCCTGAAACTGCACGCGCGCGCGCGCCAACGTGAGCCAGCGTTCGAGCGTGCGGTCGGCGGGGAAGAGTTCGAGCGCGAGGTCGTCCGTGCGGCGTATGTCTTCGGGGTCGCCCGAAAGCGCGACCCAGCGGAAGGGGCCGCGCCCTTCGCAGAAGAGCGGGCGGATGTATTCGGGGACGAAGCCGGGAATCTCGAAGGCGTCACGGACACCTGCGTCGAACGCCTGCTTGCGTATGTTGTTGCCGTAATCGAACGCGACCGCGCCCGCGCGCTTCAAGGCGAGCATCGCCTCGACGTGCCGCGCCATCGACTGCATCGAGCGCTCGACGTAAGCCGCCGGGTCGCGCCGCCTCAACTCCTCGGCCTCTTCTAATTGTAAGCCTGCGGGCACGTAGCCGTTCAGAGGGTCGTGCGCGCTCGTCTGGTCGGTGACGGCGTCAACCTTCAAGCCGCGCCGCGCGATCTCCGGCAGCACTTCCGCGCAGTTGCCAACGAGGCCGACCGAGACCGCGCGCTTCTGCTCGACGGCGTCCTCGCAGATTCTGAGTGCCTCGTCCAAATCAATCGCGAGGCGGTCGCAGTAGCCCGTGCGCACGCGCCGCTCGATGCGCTCGCGCTCGACCTCGACGCCGAGGAAGACCGCGCCGTTCAATGTCGCCGCTAAGGGCTGCGCGCCGCCCATCCCGCCCATGCCGCCTGAGAGAACGAGGCGGCCCGCGAGGTCTCCGCCGAAGTGTCTGTCGGCCATCGCGGCGAAGGTCTCGAAGGTGCCCTGCACGATCCCTTGCGAGCCGATGTAAATCCAACTGCCCGCCGTCATCTGCCCGTACATCATGAGGCCGCGGCGTTCGAGTTCGTGGAAGTGCTCCCAGTTGGCCCAAGCTCCGACGAGGTTCGAGTTGGCGATGAGGACGCGCGGCGCGTGCTCGTGCGTGCGGAAGACCGCGACGGGCTTACCCGACTGGACGAGCAGCGTCTCGTCGTTCTCTAAACGGGTCAGCTCGCGCACAATCGCATCGAACGCCTCCCAACTGCGCGCGGCCTTCCCGCGCCCGCCGTAGACGACCAGCTCTTCGGGCCGCTCGGCGACTTCCGGGTCGAGGTTGTTCATCAGGCAGCGCAGAGCCGCCTCCTGATGCCAGCCCTTGCAGTTGAGTTGTGGCCCGCGCGGCGCGCGGACTGTTCTTTGTTGACTCATGATGGAAGAGGAAGCCAAGTCCTCCGCTTCATCTCCTTATATAAAGCTCTTTCGCCGGTAAGCACAGTCCGCCAAAGTTCGTTAAGCCGTTCTGCGGGAGGCTCGCTTATCATCTCGTCAAACGCGGCGAGTATCGAACGCTTGATTTCCTTCACGGCCTCGGAGTCCGGCCCGCCGACGCGCCTGTCTTCCTGGGGAGGATACATCACCAAATAACGCTCGAAATTCATCCGAGCTTCCGTTAATGAGTAATCGTGATTAGGCCCTCCACACACCTCGTCCGCATCCGAGTCGTCTTGTCCGTCATCTTCCCACCAACACAGTTCACAGATCTCAAACGAACCTCTGCCGCCCAGCGTCGGATAGCCGCAGCACGGACACGTGAACCGTATGCCGCGCGGCGAAAGCTCCGCGGCTTGTTCGTTCGCGCGGCTGCCGTAGTCGTCGAAGAATTTCCGGCGCACCCACAGCGATTGACTCATGACCTTCTTTCCTGAATCCCGCGCACGACCCGCGTGATGAGGCCGCGCGGGGCAAGGCGGTAGCTGCCGGCGAGGAGGCGGTTGCGGACGCCTGGGATGACGATGGCCTTGCCGGCGAGCATGCCGCGGTAGCCTTCCGCCGCGACCGTGCGCGCGTCCATGACGTTCGCGTCGAAGAGCTTCGACTCTGACATGCCTGCGGCGGCGACGAAGCCGGTCTCGGTCGGGCCGGGGCAGAGCGCCGTGACGCGGACGCCCGTGCCCTTCGTCTCGTTCGAGAGCGCCTCGGAGAGGTGGAGCACGTAAGCCTTCGAGGCGTAGTAGACGGCCATCAGGGGGCCGGGCTGGAAGGCCGCCGTCGAGGCGACGTTCATGACGTAGCCGCGCCGTCGCGCGATCATCGCGGGCAGGAAGAGCTTCGTGAGGTGCGTGAGCGCGACGACGTTGATTTGCAGCAGGTCGAGTTCCGTGCCGAGGTCTGTCTCGGCGAACAGTCCGTAGCTGCCGACGCCGGCGTTGTTGACGAGCGCGTCAACGTTGACGCCTTCCGAACGGAGCCGCTCGGAGATTTCCCGCGGCGCTTCCGCGCGTGCAAGGTCTGCGGCGAGCACGCGCGCGCTGACCTTGTGCCTGCCGCTCAACTCCTCGGCCAGCCCCGCGAGCCTGTCCGCGCTCCTCGCGACGAGGACGAGGTCGTGTCCGTCCGCCGCGAACAGGCGCGCAAGCTCCAGACCTATGCCGCCGGACGCACCCGTGACGAGCGCCGTTAACTTCCGCCCGCCCGCTGCCGTCTGCCGTTCGCTCATCGCAAAAGAAGTGATAAGTGATAAGTGATGAGAAAGAACGGCAGCCGTTTTTTCTTATCACTTATCACTCATCACTTATCACTCGTTCGTCCTGCCGGGCCAGAAGACTTTCGACCAGCGGCCCACGGATGTCTCCTGGCTGATGATCTGTTCGAGCGCGCCGGCGTCGAGCCAGATACCGCCGCAGGTGTCGCAGCGGTCAATGCTCACGTCGTCGTATGACTCCTCGTGCAGCTTCCCCTCGCAGCGCGGGCAGTCCATCGTGACGGGGCCATGGCCCTTGTGCCGCGCCTCCTCGCGGATCGCCTCGCGCAGGCGCGCCAGCGACTCCTTGTCCTTGCGTCGGAAATATTCTTCTTCGAGTCCCCTCCGGCGCTCGTCGAAAATGTCTGCCACGGTCTTCCTCCTCCTGAGATATGGGCGCGGCGCGCTCGCTCGGCGGCGAAGGCGCGCGTCGTCCGCTTTGAATCTAATTCGATGATGCTTTATCTAATATCAGAAAAGTGCGCCGCCGCGCCAGCCCTTCCGGCTCCGCGCGCCTTGCGCCGCCGGCCACTTCTTCAATAAGCTTCGGGCAGAAAGGTTCTACCGAACAAACGAAGCGGAGGGATTCTCGATGCCACTCGGCCCGCGCGCGCGCGTGCTCCTGATCGCGGCTGTGCTCTTCGCGGCGCTCGCGGCGCTCGTCTGGTACCTGAGCACGGCCTACTGGTCGCAGCCCGTCACGCCGCTCGCGCCGCCGAGCCACGCAGGAGAGTCCGCGACGCCGCAAGCGACGGCGACGCCCGCCGCGCCTTCGTCTCAAGCAACGCCGACGCCTCTGCCGTCGGCGACGGCGTCGCCCTCATCTCAAACGACGGCGACGCCCATGCCTTCGACTTCGCCTGCGCCCGCGCCTTCGCCGCGCGCGCAAGCGTCTTCGGGCGACGCCAACGAAGTGCTCGCCTCGATGCGTCTGCTCATCCCCGTCGAGGGCGTGAGGCCGTCGCAGCTTCAGGATACCTTCGACCAGGCTCGCAGCGAGGGGCGCGTCCACGATGCGATAGACATCATGGCCCCGCGCGGCACGCCCGTCCTGGCCGCGGCGGATGGTCGCGTCGTCAAGCTCTTCCAGAGCGCGAAGGGCGGCACGACCGTCTACCAGCTCGCCGCGCCGGACGAGCACTTCGTCTTCTACTACGCGCACCTCGACCATTACGCCGAAGGACTCTCGGAAGGACGCCTCGCGCGGCGCGGCGAGACCATCGGCTATGTCGGCGACACGGGCAACGCAGGGCCGGGCAACACGCACCTCCACTTCCAAATCTACCGCGTCGCCGACCCCAAACACTTCTGGACGGGCGAGAACATCAACCCGTATCCGATACTCCGCAACGCGGAGTGATGAATTAGTAGCCAGTAGACAGTAGTCAGGAGCCAGTAGAAAACTCCTCGCCAGTGGGAGCCAGCGATACAAGCGTCAACGTCTGCGGCGCGGAGCGCCTACTGGCTACTGACTACTGGCTACTGGCTACTGCTCCGGTGGACGGTTTGCGGATGGCTCGCGCGTCCGCTTCTGGTGCGGGCGGGCGCGGCGTCGCGCGGAGTTTTCGAGGGGGAATGTGGAAGCGCGCGAGCCGGAACAGTAGTTGCCACGTGGCGGCGTGCGTGAGTCCGTCCGTACTCTCTCCGCGTTGGAATCGGTGCGCCGCGCGCCTGGCCGCCGGACTTCGCGGGCGGTCAGGC
Source organism: Acidobacteriota bacterium (assembly GCA_030914105.1). Taxonomy (GTDB): domain Bacteria; phylum Acidobacteriota; class Blastocatellia; order Pyrinomonadales; family Pyrinomonadaceae; genus QHXN01. Next base: position 2,361 of record JALZHC010000112.1, on the reverse strand, counting down.
GTGCGCCGGAAAACTTTTGAGTTGCGTTGAAGGAAAGAATGAATCTGAGGAGCCTTGAAAGAATGAAGCTGACTTCCCGACTGCCCCTGTTTTTCTCTCTCGCTCTGCTCGCGGCCTGCGCCGGCTGCACGACCAACGTGCCGACGAACGCGAACGCGCCGAGCGCGCCGACGGCTTCCGCGTCGCCCGCCGCGACCTCTTCGCCCGGCACTTCCGCGTCGCCCGCGGCCTCGGCTGCGCCGTCGCCGAGCAACGCCGAGGCGAGCATGCCCGTGACGCTGCCCGTCCTCGACGCGATGTTCTCCGACTCGACCTTCGCGCGCGACCTCAAGGCGAAGCTGCAACTGTCTAACGAGCAGATCGAGCAACTGCGCAAGGTCGCGCGCGAGGAGACCTCGAAGCTCAACGAGAAAGAGGCCGGGTCTGGGACGACCTCCGAGGCGACCCGCAGCGCCGCCGAGAAGATCAAGGGCGTCATCGGCGAGGAGAAGCTCGCGGCCTTCGACGCCTTCGTCAGCGAGCGCTGGTCGGGCGGCGAAGGCACGCTTCCCGGCAAGCCGAACTCGGTGCCGACAGACACGCGCATCGTCGTCAACGCGCCGGCCTTCCGCATGGACGTCTACCAGAACGGCCAGCTCCTGAAGACCTACCGCGTCGGCATCGGCTACCCGGAGTTTCCTCTGCCGCAGGGCATGCGCAAGGCCGAGCAGATCATCTTCAACCCGACGTGGACGCCGCCCGATGAACCCTGGGTGAAAGGCAAGGTGCAGCCCGGCGAGAAGATCGAAGCCGGGAGTAAATTGAACCCGCTCGGCCCTCTGAAGATTCCCATCGGCCTGCCTTCGCTAATTCACGGCGGCAAGAATCCGGCGCGTCTGGGACAGTTCGCCTCTCACGGCTGCGTCGGCCTGACCAGCCCCGAAGTGCAGGACTTCGCCGCCACGCTCGCCGAGGCGAGCGGCACGCAGCTCACCGCGCAGGACATCCAGAACTACGCGAAGAATCCAAGCAAGACGCAGGTCGTCAAGCTGGCCGCGCCCGTGCCGGTCGAGCTGCGTTACGAGACCATCGTCGTCGAAGACGGAAAGCTCCACGTCTACCGAGACGTGTACGGCCTCGGCACGAACACCGAAGACAACCTGCGGCGCGTGCTCGAAGTCTACGGCGTTCGCCTGGAAGACCTGAGCGAGCAGGAGCGCTCGCAGGCGCTCGACGCGCTCAAGCAGATGGCGCGCGACGCTCACGGCAACCCGACCGACGCCGGCCCGCAGCCGAAGGGCAAGAGCAAGACCGGCAACGTCACCTACAACGTCAAGGGCGACAAGGAGGTCGTCATCGAGGTCGCCGCGCTCCGAGGCAAAGGCTACCCCGCGCCCGTCAACCTCACCCCGCCCGCGCCGCAGCCGAAGCCGACGCCCGCGCCGAAGAAGAGAGGGAAGTGAAGAGAAGGATGAAGGATGAAGGGAAGCAGAGATGCCTTCCCTTCATCCTTCATCCTTTGGTAGTATCCTAAATCTGTGTTGCTGGAATTAAGAAGGTTCTAGCCTTCTCTTTACTAATGGTGGCAACGCGCTGATAGTAGTAACCTCAGTCAGTTTTGTAGCCTCGCTTCCTTCCTTGTCAACGAAAGGAGTTGTAATGAAACAATTCCGCCTGGCAGCATTGTTGCTGTGTTCGACGGCTTCCTCTGGATGTTACTTAATAACGCAAGGTCGTCCGGATACTGCTAATAACGTCGCCGTTCAGGTAATCCTTCCGGCGGCTATTGTGCTCGCCGTCATATTCGTAATCATTGGAGTCGTAGTAGCGTTGCAGCCTGAAGACAAAGAGCGCAAAGGGGCTGCACTTGCGATTGCGGGTACAGCTACAGCGGTATTTCTCTTGTTACTTGGCTAAAGGAAACGTTGAGCGTCAGCAACACAACTTTAGAACACGACGCATCCTTTCATTTTATATCCCGCCTGCCGCGCCGCGTGCTATCATTCCTCGTCGGCCTCCTCCCCTTCGCGCCGACTACTCCGAGGACGGAGTTAAAGCGAGCGAGATGAAGACAGACCTGCGCCCCAGAACGAGCGAGCAGCCTTCCGTCACAAGCAAGACGCTTCAGCCGGCGCGCCCCGCTCCACCCTCGGACGCGCCGGAGACCGCGCCCATCCACCAGACCATCACGCCGGAACAGGCCGCGCTCGCCGCGCAGTCGCCCCGGCCCGCGCGCCGCCCCGCGCCCACGCCGTCGGAGTTCAACACGGCGCTGGCACACTTCTACCGCGGTGAGATCACGCGCGCAAACACCTGGCGCAATCGTCTGGACACGACGACCAACTGGGCCGTCCTCACGACGGGCGCGACGCTCTCCTTCGC
>JALZHC010000641.1 GCA_030914105.1 Acidobacteriota bacterium | reverse complement strand
TTGTGCGCGCGCGCGTCGACTGTCTGGTCGTGGACACGGCGCACGGTCACTCCTCGCGCGTCATCGAGGCCGTGCGCGAGGTCAAGCGACGCCACCCCGAAACGCAGGTCATCGCCGGCAACGTCGCCACCGGCGAAGGCACGCGCGAGCTGATTCAGGCCGGCGTCGACGCCGTCAAGTGCGGCATCGGCCCCGGCTCGATTTGTACGACGCGCGTCGTCACGGGCGCGGGCGTGCCGCAGTTGACGGCCATCCACAACTGCGTGCAGGCGGCGAAAGGCTCCGGCGTCCCCATCATCGCCGACGGCGGCGTGAAGTTCTCCGGCGACGTGGCGAAGGCGATTGCTTCGGGCGCGGACGTGGTGATGATCGGCTCTCTGTTCGCCGGCACCGAAGAGTCGCCGGGCGAGTTGATTCTCTTTCAGGGCCGTTCGTTCAAAGCCTACCGCGGCATGGGTTCAATCGGAGCGATGCGCGAAGGCTCGAAGGATCGCTACGCTCAGGAAGAGACCGACCTCGAATCGAAGCTCGTCCCCGAAGGCATCGAGGGCCGCGTGCCCTACAAGGGCACTCTCTCCGAGATGGTCACGCAGCTTGTCGGCGGCCTGCGCGCCGGGATGGGCTACACAGGCTGCCGAAGCATCAAAGAGTTTCAAGAGCAGACGCGCTTCGTCCGCATCAGCCCCGCCGGCCTCAAAGAGTCGCACGTCCACGACGTAATCATCACGAAGGAAGCGCCGAACTACCGCCTGGAATAAGCGCGCCGAAGCGGGCGCGCCAACGACCATTGACAGCGACGCCCGACAGGGATATAAGCTCCCGTGCCCTCGGCGTGCACGAGGGCACTCGGCACGTTTCAGCAACTCTCACGCTTCGGGATTAAGGCCGCCCGCGCCTGAGCGAGGGTGCGGCGCAAACGACATCGCACCCCAAACGACGGATCGCCGGCCCCGTGCTAAAGCCGCGGACGGCGGCGACCGGCGAAAACGCCTTCCCGCGTGGACGCTTCCTTTCACCCGGCGCTGATTTCTCGAACCCCAAAGAAGGAGGACTCTCATGCCGAACCTGATTAACGTCCCAGGAATCGAAAACACCGACGACGCATTCCGCGAAAAGGTCATCCAGGTGGCCACCAACCTCGACATAGACCCGAACTTCCTGATGGCGATCATGAGCTTCGAGTCGGGCGCATCGTTCAGCCCCTCGAAGAAGAACGCCGCCGGGAGCGGCGCGGTCGGCCTCATTCAGTTCATGCCCTCGACGGCGAAGAAACTGGGCACCTCGACCGCCGAGCTGAGTTCGATGACGGCGCTGCGGCAGCTCGACTTCGTCGAGAAGTATTTCATGCCCTTCAGGGGGCGGCTCAAGACCATCGAGGACGCCTACATGGCTGTGCTCTTCCCCAAGGCCATCGGCAAGGGCGGCGACTTCGTACTCTTCACCAAGCCCAGCAAGGCCTTCACGCAGAACAGGGGCCTCGACATCAAGGGCGACGGAGTCATCACCGTGGCGGAGGCGGCGGCGCAGGTCAAGAAGCGGCTCGGCGCGCCGTCCAGCGTGATGGTGCCCGCCGGCGTGACGCCGGTCGAGGTCGTGCCGAACAACGTGTCGGTGCTCTCCAACGGCATGAGCGGCCCGGCGGTGGAGGCGCTACAGGACGAGTTGATCAACCTCGGCTACCTGACGCTCGAACAGAAGAAGACCGGCCCCGGTAAGTTCGGCAACAAGACCGAGGCGTCGGTCAAGGCTTTCCAGCACGACAACATGCTGGAAGAGAACGGCACTTTCGACGCGGCCACGCAGGCGGCGGTGCACCAGTTGCAAAACGGCGTCCAGTTCCAGAGTGAGGGCGGCGTCGTGCTCCCGATGCAGAAGCGCCTGGTCGCCGCCGGGAAGCTGACGGAAGAGGAACTCGCCACAGGCCCCGGCAAGTTCGGACAGAAGACGCTGAGGGCGCTCCAGCAGTTCCAGCTCGACAACAACATGCAGCCGAGCGGCAGACTCACCGATGAGACCTATAAGGCCCTGTATAAGACCGTGCCCATCATCTCGCCCGACAAGGTGCACGGCGGCAACGACGCCATAGACGTCATCCTGCCGGAGAAAGGCACCGGCTTCGCCACCTTCAACCGCGAGCCGGGCGGCGTCGACCAGTTCGGCACGCAGGCGGCCATCCGCGCGATGCAGGACCTGGCGGCGGCATGGGCGCAGACGCACCCCACGGTGCTCATCCAATACGGCGACATCAGCCGCCGCGGCGGCGGTGTCTTTTTCAACGCGCAGAACCCGAAGGGTAAGCCCGACCACGACGACCACAAGCAGGGGCGGGCCGTCGATGTCCGCCCGATTGCCAAAGGGGGCGCGCTCATCCCCACCAACATTAATGACACGGCGCACTACGACCCGGCGCTGACTAAAGAGCTGGCGCAGCTCATCCGCCAGAAGTTCCCCGCCTCCGTCATCCTCTTCAACGACCCGAACCTGATCAAGGCGGGGCTGACGAAGTTCCACAAGGGGCACGACAACCACCTCCACTGGCAGATCGGTTAACGCGGCGCTGGCGGCGGCCAAGCCCCGCGCAGGGGATGCCCGACACCTGTCGGCACGAGTCTGCGGCACGTGCCGTGCGCGCGCCGCATTTCAAACGCCCGCCCGCCTGCGCGCCGAGCGGCACTGTGATTGCTCCCGCGCGATGTGATGTGTATGGAGGAACGTAAGGCGGTTCTCGTCGTGAACCCGAACGCGGGGCGCGGCGGGGCGGGCGCGGCGCGTGAGGTCGAAGAGTTTGTCGGGCGTCTGCGCGGGCGGGGCGTCAACGTCGAGGTGAGGCCGACCGAGGGGCCGGACGATGCGTCGAGGCTCGCGGCGCAGGCTCTGGCCGCGGGCGCGACCGACGTGGTCGTGCGCGGCGGCGACGGCACGGTTCACGAGGCGATTCAAGGTCTGGCCTGCTCGTCTCAAGGTCTGTTCGGCGCGTCGGTGCGGCTCATGGCCTGGCCCGCGGGAACGGCGAACGTGCTGGCGCGTCAGTTAGGTATCCCTTCGGCGGGCGCGGAGGCGGCGGAAGTTTTCCTGCGCGGCAACTCGCGGCGCATCTCTCTGGGCCGAGCCTGCGCCGAGCGGACGGGCGCGCGCCGCTACTTCTTCATGCTGGCGGGCGTGGGGCTGGATGCTTCAGTCGTCCGAGCCGTGCGCCCGCGCCTGAAGCGTCGCGTGGGCGAGGCTGCGTTCTGGTACGCGGGACTCGGACAGGTCGCGCGTTGGGAGCCGCAGGAGTTCACGGTCGAGATTG
>JALZHC010000111.1 GCA_030914105.1 Acidobacteriota bacterium | reverse complement strand
CTCGCAGCTCATCGACGTGCTCTCGGTCTTCCCGCGCTGTCGGTCAACTGGGGGCCGTGGGCGGGCGGCGGGATGACCTCGGCGGAAGCCGACACGCTCCTGCGCCGCGTCGGCGTGCGTGCGCTCAAGCCGCACGTTGCCATTCAAGCCCTCGACCGGCTGCTCGCCGCCGATGTGACGAACGTGGCCGCAGCCGACGTGGACTGGTCGCTCTTTCGCGGCTCATACGAGGCGCGCGGGCGACAGCCGCTCCTCGAACGCATCCCGCAGGGCAAGCCTTCGGAACCTGAGACGGGAAAGTCATCGGAGTTCGTCGAACAACTCCGCGCCGCATCATCCGCCGAGCGGAGACGTCAGCTCCTGCGCCTCATTCAGACGGAAGTCGCACAGGTGCTCGGCCTGGGCCAAAGGCTTCCAGACCCGGAGCAGGGTTTCTTCGAGATGGGCATGGACTCGCTGTTGTCTCTCGAATTCAGGGCGCGTTTAGAGACCGCGCTCGCGCGCAGCCTGCCCGCGACGCTCGTCTTCGACAACCCCACAGTCCGGAGTTTGACGGAGCGTCTCGCCGTCGAGATTCAAGGTCAGGCCGAGGGCCGACCCGTCGAGGCGGGCGCGAGCGCAGCTGACGGCGCGCGCCTCTCGGCTGCCGAAATCGAACAACTGTCAGAGGAGGAGGCCGGCGCGCTGCTTCTGCAAAAACTGGAAGCGATAAGCTAGCGTATGGAAGACCCCGCAGTTTCAAAACTATCGACTGTCAAGCGCGCCCTGCTGCGGCTGGAGGAGTTGGAGGTCAGGCTCGCCGCCGCCGAGAGCGCGCGCAACGAGCCTATCGCCGTCATCGGTATGGGCTGCCGCTTCCCCGGTGGCGGCGACGACCCCGACGCTTATTGGCGACTGCTGCGCGAAGGCGTTGACGCCATCACGGAAGTTCCGCCGGAGCGCTGGGACGTTGAAGAGTATTACGACCCGGCCCCGGAGACCCCGGGCAAAATGTACGCGCGCCACGGCGGCTTCCTCAAGAACCCGGACGAGTTCGACGCCGCCTTCTTCCGCATCTCCCCGCGCGAGGCCGCGAGTCTTGACCCGCAGCAACGGCTCCTGCTCGAAGTGAGTTGGGAGGCGCTTGAGGACGCTCAAGTCCCGCCCGACACTCTGCACGGCAGCGCGACGGGCGTCTTCGTCGGCGTCACCACGAACGACTACGCGCAACTGCAAATGCAGGAGGGCGGCGTGGGCCGACTCGACGGCTACTTCTTCACCGGCAACCCGCTGAACACGATTGCCGGACGAGTCTCCTACTTCCTGGGTCTGCACGGGCCGAGCATGGCGCTCGACACGGCCTGCTCGTCGTCGCTGGTTTCGATTCATCAAGCCTGCCAGAGCCTGCGCGCAGGCGAGTGCAGTCTGGCGCTCGCGGGCGGGGTCAACCTGATTCTCTCGCCCGCCACGACCGTCGCCGTCGCGTCTACGCGCGCGCTCGCGCCCGACGGTCGCTCGAAGACCTTCGACGCCGCGGCGGACGGTTTCGTCAGGAGCGAGGGCTGCGGCGTCGTCGTCTTGAAGAGACTCTCCGCCGCGCTCGCCGCGGGCGACCGCGTTCTCGCCGTCATCCGCGGCTCGGCCATCAACCACGACGGGGCGTCGGGCGGGTTCACCGTGCCGAGCGGTAAGGCGCAGGAGGACGTGATACGCAAGGCGCTCGGCAACCTTGCGCCGGCGGAGGTGGACTATGTAGAGGCTCATGGAACAGGCACGGCGCTCGGCGACCCGATTGAAGTCAAGGCGCTGGCCACCGTCTACGGCGAAGGACGGCGCGGCGCTAAGCTCCGCATCGGTTCGGTGAAGACCAACATCGGCCACGCCGAGTCGGCGGCCGGCGTGGCCGGCGTAATCAAAGTCATTCTCGCGCTCCGGCACGGAGAGCTTCCGCCGCATCTTCATTTCAAGACCCCCAGCCCGCTCATCCCTTGGGCCGAGATTCCGGTTGAGGTCACAGAATCTTTGACGCCCTGGCCGGCAGGCGGCAGACGCCGCGTCGCCGGTGTCAGCGCGTTCGGGGCCAGCGGAATCAACGCTCACATGGTCATCGAAGAAGCGCCCGCGCAAACGTGCGTTTCCGCTTCCAGCCGCCGACCGCTGCATCCTCTCGTCCTCTCGGCGAAGAGTGAGCAGGCGCTGAAAGACTTGGCCGCGCGTTACGCAGAACAGTTGGGAAAGAACGATGGCGACCCCGGTTTGGAATCGGTCGCGGCTGCGGCAGCCACGGGCCGGAGCCACCTTCGCCAACGGCTGGGGATTGCCGCCGCTACAAAGAGCGAGGCCGTGAGAAAGCTCGAAGCGTTTGCCGCGGGTCAGACCGTGCGCGGCGTGCATACAGGAAACACGGAGGGTGCCGCGCCGCCGCGCATCGCGTTTCTCTTCGCCGGTCAGGGTTCGCAGTATCAAGGCATGGGACGGGCGCTCTACGACACGGAGTCCGTCTTCCGCAGGGCCGTGGAGCGTTGTTGCCAGACGGCGTCCGGCTATCTGAAAGAGCCTTTGCTCGACGTGATCTATCCGTCCGCGGACGCGCCGCCTTTGATTAACGAGACGGCCTATTGCCAGCCGGCCCTCTTCACTCTCGAATACGCTCTGACGGAACTCTTGAAGTCGTGGGGCATCAGGCCGGACGCCGTGATGGGGCACAGCGTTGGCGAGTATGCCGCCGCCTGCGCGGCCGGCGTCTTCAGCGTTGAAGACGGTTTGAGGCTGGTGATTGAGCGCGCGCGTCTGATGCAGGCGGTCAGGACGCCGGGCGGGATGGCCGCCGTCTTCGCCGACGAGGAGACTGCGGCCAGGGCGATTGAACAGTACGGGGGCCGCCTCTCCGTCGCCGCCGTCAACGGGCCGCGCCAGACGGTGATTTCCGGCGAGCGCGATGCCCTGGCGTCCGCGCTTGAGGCTCTCGCCGCAGCGGGCGTCGAGGCCGAAAGATTAACCGTTTCGCACGCCTTCCACTCTCACCTCATTGAGCCGATGCTGGACGAGTTTGAAGGGGTCGCCGCCGGAGTTCGTTTCAGCAAACCCCTCGTCCCGGTCGTTTCCAACCTGACGGGGGCCGTGCTCGCCGACGCGCCCGACGCATCCTACTGGCGCGAACACTGCCGCCGCCCCGTGCTCTTCGCAAACGGCATCCGGTCGCTGTTGGCCGACGGATTCGACCTGTTTCTCGAAATCGGGCCGGGGCGAGTTTTGACCTCGCTGGCGACGGCCTGCGCTCCAGTGGGGGCGCGACCGCTCGTTGCGCCGATGCTCGCGGCGGGCGCGGAGTGGGAGGCCGTGATTGACGCGCTGCTGAAGCTTTACAAGAGAGGGGCGGAGATTGAGTGGCGTGAGTTTCACAAAGGCCACGCGCGCGCGTCGGTTCAGTTGCCCACCTATCCTTTTCAACGAAAACGGTTCTGGTTCAAAGAGGGGCCACCCGCGATGTCTACCAAACAGAGCGCCGCGACGACGCAGGCGAAGAAGGTACGCCGGGAAGAGATTCTGGAAGACCTCAGGGCCCGCGTCGCGTCATTGATTCAGGCGGAAGTCTCGGAGGTGAACGTCGAGCTTCCTTTCCTTGAGATGGGCGCAGACTCTCTCGTCATGGTCGAGGCAGTCCGCGAAATCGAAAACAGGTACGGGCTGAAGCTGGCAATCCGCAGGTTCTTTGAAGACCTTTCGACCATCTCGGCGGTCGCTGATTTTGTCCACAGCAATCTGCCGGAAGATTCATCCGCCGAGGCCGTAGAGGTTGCGGCGACCCTGGAAGCTCCCGCGCTCCACGCTTCCGTGCCCCCGGAGGTGAACGCAGGAGGCAGTGGCGGCGGCGCGTCCTCAATCGAGCAGGTTCTGATCGAGCAGAATCGCACCATCTCAAAACTGATGTCGCAGCAGATGGAGTTGTTGCGCGAGGCCCTCAAGGGACAGAGAGCTACGGGAAAGTCCGCCGCCGCTCCGCCGTCGAAGCCTGCGCCACTTGCGAAGACGCACGGTAACGGCGCGGGGAAGGATGAAGAGAAGAGCGTCCCGCTGCTTCCGTGGGGCACGCCCGCGGAGAAACGCGCGCAGGGGCTGACGCCCGCTCAGCAGAAGCACTTGGAAGACCTGATCGAGCGCTACTCGCGCCGCACACGCAAATCGAAGGAGGCCGTCCAACAGTCTCGCGGCGTGCTCGCCGACAGTCGCGCCACGGTCGGTTTCCGTTTCTCGACCAAAGAGATGTTGTACCCGATTGTCGGGGCACGCTCGCGCGGCTCGCGGCTCTGGGACGTAGACGGCAACGAGTACATAGATTTTACGATGGGCTTCGGCGTCCACCTCTTCGGTCACACGCCCGCGTTCATCAGCGAAGCAATCGGCGCGGAACTTGAGAAGGGCGTCGAACTCGGCGCGCGCTCAGACCTGGTCGGAGAGGTTGCCGCCGGATTGGCTCGCACAACAGGGCACGACCGCGTGGCGTTCAGCAATTCCGGGACGGAAGCCGTCATGGCGGCCATGCGTCTCGCCCGTGCCGCCACAGGGCGTGAAAAGATCGTCATCTTCAACCACTCTTATCACGGCCACGCCGACGGGACGCTCGCCGCCGCTCGTCAAGAGCACGGCGCTGCCGTGACGTACCCGATGGCTCCAGGCGTGACGGGCGGTGCCGTCGAAAGCATCGTCATACTCGAATACGGAACCGAGGAGGCGCTCGAAACGATTCGCGCTCTCGGCGGGGAACTGGCGGCCGTGTTGGTGGAGCCGGTTCAAAGTCGCAACCCCTCGCTGCAACCCGTAGAGTTCCTGCGCGAAGTGCGGAAGGCGAGCGAAGAGTGCGGCGCGGCGTTGATCTTCGACGAGATGATTACAGGTTTCCGCGTCCACCCGGCGGGGGCGCAAGGGCTGTTCGGCATTCAAGCCGACCTCGCCTGCTACGGCAAGGTTATCGGCGGCGGACTCCCGCTCGGCGTCGTCGCGGGCAAGCGGCGCTTCATGGACGGCATTGACGGCGGCATGTGGAGTTACGGCGACCACACGTTCCCCGCCGCCGAGAGGACAGCTTTCGGGGGCACGTTCTGTCAGCACCCGCTGGCGATATCGGCTGCGCGGGCAGTCCTGCGGAAGATTGAAGAGGAAGGGCCGGCCCTGCAAGAGCGTCTGAACGAGCGCACGGCCCGACTGGCCGAAACTCTCAACCACTTCTTCGAGGCCGACCGTGTCCCCATCCGCGTCGCCTTTTTCGGCTCGATGTTCCGGTTCGAGTTCAGCGCGAACCTCGACCTCTTCTTCTACCACATGCTCGAACAGGGCATCTATATCTGGGAATGGCGCACGTGCTTCCTCTCCACGGCGCATTCCGAGGAAGACCTCGACGCCTTCGTCGGAGCCGTCAAGCGAAGCGTGGCCGAGCTGCGCTCCGGGGGCTTCATTGCTTCAGGTGGCCAGGGCGCGGCGCGGACGCGTCTCGCTCCGCTGAGCGAGGCGCAGAAGCAGCTCTGGCTTCTGTCGCAAATAGACCCGGAAGGCTCGCTCGCTTACAACGTCAACGCGACGATTGAGCTGAAGGGGAAGCTGGACGCGCGTGAGATGCTGCGCGCAGTCGAACACCTCAGCGAGCGGCACGAGGCGTTGCGCACGACCGTGGCCGCCGACGGCGAGCGCCAGGTCGTCCACGAGCGACTGCTCCCGCGCACACAGCACTTCGATTACTCTGCGCTTCCCACGGAAGAGCGTGAGCTGGCCGTCGCGCGGTGCAGGCTCGCCGAAAGTGAGGAGGCGTTCGACCTCGTCAAAGGGCCGCTCTTCCGCGCCGTGTTGATCCGACTCGAAGACGAACGCCACTTACTCAGCCTCACGGCGCACCATCTCATCAGCGACGGCACGACGATGGGCGTGCTGCTCGAAGAGTTGGCACAAATCTACGCGGGCGACGGCGCGCTGCTGCCGGAGCCGATGCAGTTTCCCACCTACGTGGAATTGTGCGAGCGAGCGAGCGCGACACCTGAAATGAATGCTCACCGGGGATACTGGCTCGCGCGGATGCGAGAGTCCGATCTTCCCACGCTTAACCTCCCTGCGGACAGACCCTCGCCCGCGTTGAAGTCTTACCGCGGCGGGCGCGTGAGCGTCACGGTCGCGCGCCCGTCCGCCGACGACTTGCGCCGCGCGGCGCGCAAGAGCGGGGGCACCTTGTTCATGTTCCTGCTGGCCGCGTTTGAATATCTTCTCGCCATCTATTCCGGGCAGGACGAAGTGTTGACGGGGATTCCCGTGACGGGGCGTCCGTTTCCGGGCAGCGAGCGGCTCGTCGGCTACTGCACGCACCTTCTGCCGCTACGCTCGAAGCTCACGGGCGGGGCCACCGTCCGCGAGTTCTTGCAGCAGAGCAGGACGACGCTGCTTGAGGCGCTGGAGCACCAGGACTTCCCGTTCTCGGAATTGATTCGACACCTGAACCGCCAGCGCGGCGCGGGACTTTCCCCCGTAGTCTCTACGGTCTTCAACCTGGAGCCCGTCAACGCGCTCCCGGCCATCAACGGGTTGGAGACCGAACTGGTTGACCCTCTTGTCCGCTTCACCGCGTTCGACCTGAGCGTTAACGTCATAGACACAGGCGCAGAACTCCGCCTCGATTGTGATTACAGCACAGACCGGTTCGACCAAATCACGATTGAGCACTTGCTGAACGCCTATCAAACCATCGCGCGAGCGTTGGCGGCAGCCGACCCGCAGGCCAACGCTTCCAGCCTGCCGATCATTCCCGAACAGGAACGCCGCCTGCTCGACGAGTGGAACGCTACCGCGAAGTCACACCCGACGCACGAGTGCCTGCACGAGTTGTTTGAGTCGCAGGCTTCAAAGACGCCGGACAGGACGGCGCTCATCTTCAACGGGACGCGCATCAGCTACGGAGAGTTGAACGAGCGCGCCGCACGATTGGCCGACAGATTGGTGGAGCTTGGCGTCGGCCCGGAGGTGCTGGTGGGCGTGTGCGCGGGCCGCAGGCCGGAGATGATCGTGGGACTGCTGGCCGTCCTCAAGGCCGGCGGCGCTTATGTCCCTATCGACCCCGCGTACCCCAAGGCGCGTCTTCAGTTCATCATGGAAGACGCCTCGATGCCCGTCATCCTCACGGACAGCAGCGCCGCCGCCGACCTCCCGCGAACGTCGGCGCACATCCTCGACCTGGACTCCGACCGGGCGAGCCAGGCCGGCTCCGGCTTCACGAGGCGTGCCGCGCGACCGGACAATTTGTCTTACGTCATCTACACGTCGGGTTCGACGGGTCGCCCGCACGGCGTCGCCATCAATCACCGCAGCGCCGTGGAGTTCCTCTACTGGGCCTATTCATATTTCACAGACGAGCAGATGGCGTGCGTGCTCGCCTCGACTTCCATCTGTTTCGACCTCTCAGTGTTTGAAATCTTCGGCCCGCTGAGCAGAGGCGGGACGGTGGCCCTCGCGGAGAACGCGCTGCACCTGCCGCGACTGCCCGCGGCGGGCGAAATCACGCTGGTCAACACCGTGCCGTCCGCGATGGGCGAACTGTTGAGGAGCGGCGGCCTGCCGCCTTCGGTCAACACCGTGAACCTCGCTGGCGAGCCGCTCAGCCGCCGACTCGTTGAACGCATCTACGAAGTGGAGACGGTGCGTTCAGTCCACAACTTGTACGGGCCGAGCGAGGACACAACGTACTCGACCGCCGCGCTCCTCGAAAGAGGGGACGGGCGTCGGCCTTCAATCGGACGCCCCTTATCGAACACCAGAACCTATATCCTGGGCCGCCATCTGGAGCTACTTCCGCCGGGCGTCGCGGGCGAGCTTTTCATCGCCGGCGCGGGTCTGGCACGCGGGTATCTGAACAACCCCGCGCTGACAGCCGAGCGCTTCGTCCCGAACCCGTTTTCGGATGACGCCGGTGCACGCATGTACCGCACCGGCGACCTGGCGCGTTATCGCCCGGACGGGAGCCTTGAGTTTCTGGGGCGCATTGATAACCAGATTAAGCTGCGCGGCTTCCGCATCGAGCCGGGCGAGACGGAAGCGGTACTCTCTTCGCACGCCTGGGTGGACGATGCGATTGTCGTTGTGCGCGGCCAGGAGCAGAACAAACAACTCGTGGCCTACGTAGCCTCGCGGCGACCTGAATCCGAAGTCGCGGACGAGCTGCGCCGCTTTCTGCGCGAACGCCTGCCGGAATACATGAGGCCCTCACGCTTCGTCGTGTTGACTGAGTTTCCGCTGCTGCCCAACGGCAAGGTTGACCGCCGCGCGCTGCCGGACGCGTCCGCCGACGTGTCATACGTTCCGCCTCAGGACGAGATTCAGGAGACGCTGGTCTCCATCTGGCAGGAAGTTTTGCAGAAGAGCCGGGTCGGCGCGCGCGACAGCTTCTTCGAGATAGGCGGCGACTCA
>JALZHC010000640.1 GCA_030914105.1 Acidobacteriota bacterium | reverse complement strand
CGCGCGCTCTCCGCACCGCTCGCGCAGTTCGGCGAGTTCGCCGTCGAGCACGCCGCCTTCGCCGCCACCGACAACGCGCCCTTCATGGCCGAGGGCGTGCCCAACCTCGTCCTCTTGCAGGACGAGACGCCCTACTTCCCCGTCCACCACACCATCGCCGACACGCCCGACAAGATCGAGCCGCGCGACTACGCCTCGGCGGTCGCCGTCATGGCCGCCACCGCCTACGAGATCGCCGAACGCCCGCAGCGCTTCGGCCACCGCCTCTCCGCGGAAGAGGTCAGACGCATGGCCGACGAGACGAAGGTCGGCGAACAGTGGCGAGCCGCAGGCATCTGGAAGTAAGGATGAAGGCTGCAAGGTGAAGGCGGAAGTAAGAAGGGGTGCTGGGTATTGGGTGTTAGTTATCTCTTACCAGCACCCAGAACCCAACACCTGACACCCGCTTTCACTTCATCCTTCCGCCTTCCGCCTTCATCCTTTCATAAGAGCCAGACGGGCAACTCGTCGGTCTTCGCGGAACTCTCATCGGCGGAGGGCGTTTGTGTCTGGGTCGCGGGCTGGTCTTCGTCGCCTTGCTGTTCGGGCGGTTCTTCGTCGCGCCGCCGGTTCGAGATGGGCGAGATGATTCGCTCGTCAACCTGCTTGTCCAGTCTCCCGATGACGGGCATCGCCGCCGCCTTTCCGTCGGGCCGCGTTTGCGGCTATATTTTACGACGAAGTTTCTTTGACGAGAGTGTAAGACCGTGCAGAAGTTTCCGGCAAGCGCAAAAGCCTTCGCGCTACTTTCATTCTTCCTGTTCGTCTTCGTTGTGCTCGCCGCCGCACGCGCCGGCGCGGCGCAGGACGACGTGCGCCAGCGCCCGCGCCGCGTGGGCGCGACGCCCAACGCATCGCCGACACCATCTCCAAAAAGCTCGCCCGCGAAGGCCGCGGACGGCGCGGGCGAGGAGGTGGACGATGGCGAAGTGGTGAGAGTCGAGACGCAGTTGGTCTCCGTGCCCGCGGTCGTCACAGACCGGACGGGGCGTCCGCTGACGGGGCTGACGGCCTCCGACTTCCAGATCTTCGAGGACGGGCGTCCGCAGAAGATCTCCAACTTCGCGACTACGTCAGCGCCCTTCGAGGTCGCTCTGCTCCTGGACACTTCCGGCTCGACGCGCGAGGAGGTCGGACTCATCCGCCGCGCCGCGCGCGCCTTCATCGAGGCGCTCCGCCCCGGCGACCGCGTCGCCATCCTCGCCTTCAACACCAAACAGGACGGAAGCGAGAAGCTCGCCACAGTCGAGGTCAAGGCCGCGCTCACGGACGACCGCGAAGAATTGCAACAGGCCATCGAGAACATCGGCGCGTCAAACGGCACGCCCTTCTACGACAGCCTCGAAAGAGTCGCGAAGGAAATCTTCCGCGACCGCCCGAAGGACGAGCTGCGTGGCCGCCGCGCGCTGGTCGCGCTCACGGACGGCGTTGACTCGACGAGCGAGTCCGACTACGAGTCGGCGCGCGAGGCTCTGAAGCGCGCGGGGCTGGTCTCCTACTTCGTCGAGGTCAACACCGAAGAGTACGTCGAAGACCGCCTGATGGAAGACTGCCAGGACGACGGCGCGCTCCGACTCTCGCACGCGCAGCTCGAACGCTACCGACGCGTCATCGCGCCCGGCGCCGACTCTGCGGACTTCGCAGACTTCTGTCGCATGGGCCAGTTCGAGCGCATGCACGCCAGCCGCACGCTCTACCAGATCGCGCGCCAGGAGATGAGCCAGCTCGCGCGTGAGACCGGCGGCAAGACCTTTCCAGCCGCCGACCTCCGCGACGCCCAGCGCGCCTTCCGACAGGTCGCCGAAGACATCGGCACGCAGTATTCTTTAGGCTACTACCCGACCAACAAAACGCGCGACGGCAGTTTCCGAACCATCCGCGTCACCGTCCGCGCCCCCAGAGACGCGCAGGTGCGCGCGCGCGAAGGCTACCGCGCGCCGAAGGGATGACCTCGGAAGGCCGCGTGAAGAAAAGTGACTGAAGGCGAGCACGGAAGGGTCGCGAAGAAAAACGAGTCCGGAAGCGCCGCCGGGAAAGACGACTGCAAAAGGGCCGCGAAGAAAAGATGACTAACGACCAGCGCGCCTTCGAGCGCATCACACTTATCGTCCTCGACAGCCTCGGCATGGGCGAGATGCCGGACGCCGCCCGATGGGGCGACGCGGGCGCAGACACGCTCGGCCATATCCTTGAGTCGCGCGAAGTGCGTCTGCCGAACCTACGGGCTTGGGGCCTGGGAAACATCCGAAGGCTCGCGGGCGTGCCGCCTGTCGATGAGCCGCGCGCCTCTTTCGGTCGTTGCGCGCTGCGCTCGAACGGCAAGGATACGACGACGGGTCACTGGGAGATGGCCGGCATCATCCTCGAACGAGCCTTCCCGACTTATCCGAAAGGGTTCCCCGAAGACCTCGTCGAGCGCTTCGTCAAAGAGACGGGCGTGCCCGGCGTCCTCGGCAACTACCCCGCCTCCGGCACCGAGATCATCAAAGAACTCGGCGCGGAGCACGTCCGCACCGGCAAGCCAATCGTCTACACCTCCGCCGACTCCGTCTTCCAGATCGCCGCGCACGAAGAGGTCATCCCCGTCCCGCGCCTCTACGAGATTTGCGAGACGGCGAGAGACATTCTGCGCGGCGAGCACGAGGTGGGCCGCGTCATCGCGCGCCCCTTCGTCGGAGAGCCGGGCGCGTTCAAGCGCACGGAGAACCGTCACGACTACGCGGTACCGCCTCCGCGCGACATGCTCCTGCCCATCCTCTCCGGCGCAGGATTAGACGTTGTGGCCGTCGGCAAGATCAGCTCCATCTACGACGCGGCGGGCGTCACGCGCGAGCTGCCCGGCAAGAACAACGACCAATCGATTGACCAGACCATCAAGGCGCTCGGCGACGACACGCGCGGCCTCGTCTTCTCCAACCTCGTTGACTTCGACATGCTCTACGGCCACCGCCGCGACACCGAAGGCTACGCGCGCGCCCTCGAACACTTCGACGCGCGGCTGCCGGAAATCGAGTCGGCGATGAAGGAACGTGACCTCCTCATCATCACCGCCGACCACGGCAACGACCCCACCTACCGCGGCACAGACCACACGCGCGAGTACGCCCCGCTCCTCGTCTACGGCCCGCGCGCCCGCGCCGGCGTTAACTTCGGCGACCGCGCCTCGCTCTCCGACATCGGCCAGACCATCGCCGACAACTTCGGCCTGAAATTGAAAGCGGGCGAGAGCTTCCTGTCGCTGGTTGCAGGCTGAGCCGGG
>JALZHC010000639.1 GCA_030914105.1 Acidobacteriota bacterium | reverse complement strand
TGCAAGCGTCATGCCAGATCACCGGGAAGCGTGGGTTCACCATCGTGCCGTTCAGCGCTCGCCGCGCCGGCGTTCGGGCAGCACCGCGCCCGGCGCCAGACGGGCGGCGTGGTCGGCCGACTCGGGCGTCAGCAGGGCGACCAGCTTGCCGAGGACGCGGGCGGTGGCGCCCCAGATCTTGTGCTCGCCGTAGCGGTAGAAGTGGACCTGGCGCTCCTCGCCGGCCAGGTCCCACGTCTCCACGGCCGCGGACGCCGGGTCGAGCAGCGCCGCGAGCGGCAGCTCGAAGGCGGGGCCAACCCACGTCGCCCGGCTCGCAATGGACTCGGCGTTAATCCCAACCGCCCGAATAAACTGAACCAGCGTCCCGCCGCGACGGGCAAGCCGCAGAGGCAGTGAATGGTCAATCGTAAATCGTGAATCGTGGTTGCGCGGTTCTCAAGTTGAGTGGTACCGCGTGACCTGGGCGAACGAAGACTATTTACGATTTACCATTTACGATTTACGGCCTTCCCGGCTTTTCCGCTTGACGCACCCGCCTTTTTTTGCACATCATAGCCCGCTCGCTCTTGGCTGACCGCACACGAGAATTTCGGCCCGCGCGCGGGGCGCGACTGAAGGGCAGACCGCGCCCGACGGACGCCCGCGCTTCCGGTACTTCCGGCGGTTCGGCCACATCTCCTCCGACGACGGACTACGGCGCTTCGGCCCGACTGCTCGCATGAACTTCGCACTGCGCGCCTTGCTTGAGGTTCAGGAGACGACACTGCTCGCGGCGCGCGCCGCGCGGAGGCTCTTCCGTCGCCCGACCTACCTCCCAGAGATGGTCACGCAGATGGACATCATCGGCGTCGGCTCGCTCACCATCATCCTCCTCACGGGCTTCTTCACGGGCGGCGTGCTCGCGCTCCAGTCATACCCGACGCTCAAGTACTACGGCGCGCAGGATCAGATTGGCGAGCTGGTCTCCACATCGCTCGTGCGCGAGTTGGGGCCTGTGCTCGCCGGGCTGATGATCGCGGGGCGCGTCGGTTCGGCCATCGCCGCCGAACTCGGCTCGATGGTCGTCTCGCAGCAGATCGACGCGATGCGCGCCCTCGGCACAGACCCCGTGCGCAAGCTGGTCGCGCCGCGCCTGGTCGCGCTCGTCACGATGCTGCCGCTTCTGACTCTGCTGGCCGACGCCGTCGGCATCGGCGGCGGCTGGATCGTCTCGACGCAGCTTTTCAACGTCGCTTCGAGCGCCTACACCTCCTCGTCCTGGCAGGGGCTTTCGACCGACGACATCTTCGGCGGCTTCCTCAAGTCGGCAGCGTTCGCGCTCATCATCGGCGTGGTGGCGTGCCGGCAGGGCTTGGGCACGGAGGGTGGGACGGTGGGCGTCGGGCGCTCGACGACGACCTCGGTTGTGGCCGCCTCCATCCTCGTCATCGTCGCAGACTTCTTTATTACCAAGGCGCTTCAGGTTATCCTAGGCATGCCGACTTAGAATTCGCCTGACTTCCGATTAGCACGGCAGCGACGCTTATGTCTTCCGCCGACCTCGAAGTTCGAGAGCAAGACCCGCAGGACGAAGAAGTCCGCGGCGGCGTCAGCGAGGCCGCCGCCGAGTCGACCTTCCACGAGGTTGACGACCGCGAGCGCGCCATCCCGGCCATCGAGTTCCAGGACGTGACGCTCTCGTTCGACGACCGCGTCGTCCTCGACAGCCTCAGCTTCAAGGTGCGCCGCGGCGAGACCAAGATCATCCTCGGCGGATCGGGCGGCGGCAAGTCAACGACCATCAAGCTCATCCTCGGCCTCTTGAAGCCCGACACGGGCCGCATCCTCGTTGACGGCGAGGACATCACGGAATATACAGAGGCCCAGATGATGAGCGTGCGAAAGAAGATCGGCATGATTTTTCAGGAGGGCGCGCTCTTCGACTCGCTCTCGGTCTACGACAACGTCGCGTACCGTTTGCACGAGCAGGGCGTTCCCGAAGAAGAGGTCGAGCAGGAGGTCAGGCGGATGCTCCGCTTCGTCAACCTCGAAGATGCCATTGACAAGATGCCGATTGAGCTTTCGGGCGGCATGCGCCGAAGGGTCGGCATCGCGCGCGCGCTCGTCGGCGGCCCGAAGATCGTCATGTTCGATGAGCCGACCGCGGGACTTGACCCGCCCACCGCCCGCACCATCTGCGAGCTGGCGATCAAGCTGCGCGACCTCGAAGACGTCTCCTCCATCTTCGTCACGCACGAGATGAACAACGTCAAGTACCTGACTTCGGAGTACGCGGTCGTTGACGACCACGGCGAGATCGTCTTCGAGGAGGAGGGCCAGCGCCTCTGCCTCGTCAACACGAAGGTCTTGATGCTGCGCGGCGGCAAGATCATCTTCGAGGGCACCGACGAGTCTTTGCACAAGACCGAAGACCCGTACATTCAGCGGTTCATCCGCGGACACTGAAGAAAGGATGAAGGATGAAGGATGAAGGATGAAGGGTGAGAGCGCAAAGGGGCTGCCCGTCAGCCGCGCTTTCATCCTTCATCCTTCCGCCTTCATCCTTCCGAAGTTATGCCTTCATCCAAAAAGGGAGTCGGAATCCGCGAGCTGCGGGTCGGGCTGATGGTCGTGGTCGCCATCGCGGTGCTCATCTTCCTCATCCTGAACGCGTCGGGCGACCTCTCGCCCTTCGCCACGAAGCTCCACCTGAAGGCGCGCTTCCTGAGCGGCGACGGGCTGCGGCCCGGCTCCGAGGTGCGTCTGGCCGGCGTCACCATCGGCAAGGTGGACGACGTGCGCCTGCTCCCGCCCTCGACCGACCCGAACGCGCCGCAGGTCGAGGCGACCTTCTCCATCAAGAGCGTGATTGACGGCAAGCCCGCCGACGAACTGATCCGCGACGACTCGAAGGCCCAGCTCGGCTCGCCCAGCCTGCTCGGCTCCGACAAGGTCATCAACGTCACTCCGGGGACGCAGCTCGGCCAGAAAGTGAAGGACGGCCAACTGCTCCAGCTCGGCACGCAGCCCGGCTCAGTCGAGGCGCTCACCGAGTCCGGCAACGAGCTGGTCAATCAGCTCAACAAGCTCTCGCAGCAGTTCACCGACATTGCCACCAAGGTCAACCAGGGCCAGGGCACCATCGGTCGCTTCGTCAACGACGAAGCCTTCTACAACAACCTCAACACGACCGTGCGCAGCGTGGACGACCTCGTGCGCCAGATTCAGACCGGCCAGGGGACGGCGGGCAAGCTCGTCAACGACCCGCAGCTTTACAACAACCTCAACCAGGTCAGCCAGTCCCTACAGCAGATCGC
>JALZHC010000638.1 GCA_030914105.1 Acidobacteriota bacterium | reverse complement strand
CGCCTGCGCGGTCGGGTCGCCGGCCGGCGGCTGCGGGGCAGTTTGAGTCGGTGCGGCGCCGGGCGGAGCGGCGGAAGGCTCGAAGAGGTTGAGCGTTGTGACCTGGCCGTCCTTCGTTATCTTGCGCAGGCGGTTGTTGCCTGTGTCTGCGACGTAGACTTCGCCCGCGTCCGTGACGGCGAGCGCGCAGGGCGTGTCGAAGAGGGCTTCGGCAGCGCCTCCGTCGGCGAGGCCGGGGCGGCCCGCGCCCGCGAGCGTCCTGACCTGCCCGTCCTTCGTGATGACTTGGACGCGGTCTTTGTACGTGTCGGCGACGTAGACGTTGCCGTCCTTGTCCACGGCCACGCCGACGGGCGCGTCGAACTCGCCCTCGCCCGCGAGCGTCGTCACGACGCCCTCCTTCGAAACCTTCCGCACGCGGTTCCTGCCCGTGTCCGCGACGTAGAGGTTCCCCGCGCCGTCGAGCGCCAGCCCCGAAGGCGTGTCGAATTCGCCGCCCGCGACCGTCGAGACTTGCCCCTCCGGCGTGAGCTTACGAATCGAGTTCGACTCGCCGCCGTCCGTCGCGTAGACGGCGCCGTCGGCGCCGACGGCCACGCCGAACGGGTCTTGAAAGCGCGCCTGGGGCGCCGCGCCGTCCTGCGAGCCCGGCGAGCCCGCCCCGGCCAGAGTCGTCACGCGCGCGCGCCAGCCCGCGGGCGTCCGCGTCGGCCCCGTCTGCTTCGCGCACGCGCCGAGCAGCAGCGCGAGCGCGCACGCGGCGACGACGAGCGGCAGACTCGTCTTTGGCCGACGAGGAAGCGCGCGGCGCGGTCGCGTGGCGACGGTCGGCAAGGTCGGACTTCGTTTGATGTCTGTCGGCAAGGTCGGACTTTATGACTCCGTGGCGCGGGTTGATGCTGCTTCGGTCTGATGGGAGTTTTTCCGCTCGGCACGTCTCCTGTCAACTCCGGCTTCACACAAACAGATAGCGCTGACGTTGTGATTGATCCATCCCGGCAACTCAAACGGCGGCGTAAATGTTTGTGGACGAGCGGCGGCGGTCTGGTTTATCCTCTGACTCCACGTCTTACCCGAACTCGAAGCCTTCGACGGGAGTCCGAACCCATGCCGGAAAAGAGAAGCCCCTCCTTGCGCGCGGCGCTCGCGTGCCTTGTGCTGTTGTCTCTTTCCTTCGCCGCCGCCGCGCAGGAGCAACAGGCGACGCCGCCGACGCCGACGCCGACGCCCACGCCGACGCCGACGCCCGAAAGCCCAGGCGACGAGACGACCGCCGTCAAGTCGTTCGAGCGACTCGAATGGCGCAGCATCGGCCCGGCCAACATGGGCGGGCGCATCGCAGACATCGAGGGCGTCGCCGGCAACCCGAACCTCGTCTACGTCGCCACGGCTTCGGGCGGGCTGTTCAAGACGACGAACGGCGGCCTGAAGTGGACGCCCGTCTTCGAGCGTCAAGGCTCGATCTCCATCGGCGACATCGCGCTCGAACCCGGCAACCCCGACGTCATCTGGCTCGGCGCGGGCGAGTCCGCCGTGCGCAACTCCGTCAGTTACGGCGACGGCATCTACAAGTCGACCGACGGCGGGCAGACCTGGCGGCACATGGGCCTGCGCGACACCGAGCACGTCTCGAAGATTTTAATCAACCCGCGCAACACAGACGTCGTCTACGTCGGCGCGCTCGGTCACGCCTTCGGGCCGAACGAGGAGCGCGGCGTCTTCATGACGACCGACGGCGGGCGGACGTGGCAGAAGACGCTCTACATTGACGCCGACCACGGCGTCGCCGACATGGACATAGACCCCTCGAACCCGAACATCGTCTACGCGGTGATGTGGAAGTTCCGACGCACGCCCTGGACTCACACTTCGGGCGATGAGCGCGGCGGCCTCTACAAGTCGGTCGACGGCGGGCGCACCTGGAAGAAGCTGGAAGGGGGCTTGCCGAAGGTGTTGGGGCGGGTCGGCGTCGCGGTCGCGGCGTCAAGCCCGAACGTCGTCTACGCGATCACCGAAGCGAAGGAGGGGACGCTGTGGCGCTCGGACGACCGCGGCGAGACCTGGCGCAACGTCTCGAAGCAGACCTCCATCGTCTCGCGCGGCTTCTACTACACGCACGTCCGCGTCGACCCGCAGAACGAGAACCGCGTCTTCGCCGTCGCCTCGACGCTCTTCCTTTCAGTTGACGGCGGGCGCAACTTCCGTCCCATCAGCCAGCGCACGCACGTCGACTTCCACGCCTTGTGGCTTGACGCGCAGAATCCAAAACGCATGTGGCAGGGACAGGACGGCGGCATCGCCGTCACCTACGACGGCGGCGAGAACTGGGAGGTCGTCAATAATTTTCCGTGGGGGCAGTTCTACCAGATTCACGCCGACAATCGTCAGCCCTTCTACTACGTGATGGGCGGCCTGCAAGACAACGGCACCTGGACGGGGCCGAGCCGCACGCGCGAGCCTTCCGGAATTCAGAACGACGACTGGCGCATGATAAGTTTCGGCGACGGCTTCTGGGTTCTGAACCACCCCGAAGAGCCTGACCTTTATCTCTCGGAGTCGCAGGGCGGCGATATCGTCCGCACGGACATGCGCACGCGCGAGCAGCAGGAGGTCGTGCCTTACATGGGCGATGGCGGCGGGCCGGCCTCGGAGGCCAAGTACCGCTTCAACTGGAACTCGCCCATCGTCCCAAGCCCGCACGACAAGAACACCGTCTACCTGACGGGCAACGTCGTCTTCAAGTCCACGGACTTCGGCAAGTCGTGGACGATCATCAGTCCCGACCTGACCACGAACGACAAGGCGAAGCAGCAGAGCGCGGGCGGCCCCGTCGCCTTCGAGAACACGGGAGCCGAATACCACACGACGATCATCAGCTTCGCCGAGTCGCCCCTGAAGGCGGGAGTGCTGTGGGCCGGAACGGACGACGGCAACCTACAGCTCACGACCGACGGCGGCAAGAGCTGGCGCAACATCGTGAAGAACGTCCCCGGCCTCGCGCCCTTCTCGCCGGTCTCGCACGTCGAGCCTTCGCGCGTTGACCCGGAACTCGCTTACGTCGCCTTCGACCGGCACATGCTCGACGACCGTCGGCCTTACGTCTACAAGAGCACGGACGGCGGGCGCTCCTTCCAGAACATCACCGGCAACCTGCCGCCGAACGCCTACGTCCATGTCGTGCGCGAAGACCCGAAGAATCCGAAACTCATTTACGCCGGCACGGAGCTCGGCATCTACGTCTCTTACACCGGCGGCAACACCTGGCAGAGCCTCGCGCTGAAGAACCTGCCCGTCGTCGCC
>JALZHC010000637.1 GCA_030914105.1 Acidobacteriota bacterium | reverse complement strand
ATGAAGACGGAAGGGTGAAGGATGAAGTAAGAGATAGAAACCAGTAGAGAGTAGTCAGTAGCCAGTAGTTCTTTCATCAGCATGACGAGCTTTACTATTTAGCCGGAGATCAGGAAAACGATTTTCTACTGGCTACTGACTACTGTCTACTAATTCATCCTTCCGCCTTCATCCTTTCACTCGACCTTCACCGGCACTCTCAAAGTCTTCGACCCTTTCAGCCCGAACCAAGAGACGCCTTCTTGCAGCATGTCTATCTCAAGCAGATAGTCGCCGGCGCGGCGCGGCGCGTTGACGACGAGGCGCAGCTCCGTCTCTTCGCCGGGGCGCAGGTCACTAAGGAGCGGCGCTCGCCCGTCGTCATTCGAGACCGTTTCGCCCGCGGCGTCGAGCCAGTGGTTGCCGGCGCTCAACTGGAAGGGCGAGGCCCCGCGCTCGCGCGCGAGCCAGACAGAGTCGGACGCATTCCTGACGACGACGCGCACGGTCGCCTGCTCTCTCGCGCGCAGGCGCGCGGGCGGGTCGGTTGCGCTCAGCTCCGCGCGGAAGCCGCCCGCGCCGAGCGGCGCGTAAACGCGCGGCTCGCCTTCGGCGACGTAAGTCGTGTAAGGGTCGCTGCGCGCGAGCACGCGGCAGCGCGGGCAACTGTCTTCGGTCGTGACGACGACCGCGCCTTCAGGCGCGCCCGCGCCCGGCGCGAGCACGACGAACTTGTCTTCGGGGATTCGCCGTAGCGTCGCGTACCAGCGCGCCTGTATGTAGCCGGGGATGGCCGGCGCGTCGGCGAGAAGGACGGGCCGCCCGCCCGCCGCTTCGAGCGCCGTCGGCAGGATAAGCGCCGTGTAGTCGGCGTCGAAGAGGTGCAGGCGGCGCGGCGAGAGAGCGCTCGCGCGGTACTGCCACTGAAAGACCGCGCCTTGCGCGAGCGTCAGCACGACTGCCGCGACGAGCCACCACTGTCGCGCGCGCGAACCTTCTTCGAGAAGCCAGGCGAACGCGGGCGCGGTGAGCGCGACGAGGAAGACGGGCAGGGCGGCGAGTCGAAGCGTGTGGAAGTCGTCGGTCGTGAGCGAGGCGGGCACGACGGAGGCTGCGAGGCAGTAGACGACGAAGAGTCCCCACCTCTTTTGCGGCGCGCGCCGCAGCGCCAGCCACGCGCCCGCGACGGCCAGCACGAAGGTCGCGGCGAGCACCGGCCCCACGTTATAGATGCTCGCGATCTGGTGCGCGTTCGGGTCGCCCGCGACGAGCATCCGCCAGGGATTCAGGTTCGCGGCGTAGTGCCTGACGAACTCCCACGCGTCTTCCGCCCAGGTGCTCTGCGGCGTGACATAGGTGATGATGCGGAAGCGCGCGGCGAGCGCGCCGGGGTGTCTGAGCTGGAAGACGAGGAGCGGCGCGAGCGCGAGCGCGTAAAGCCCCCACGCGAGCAGAAGGGCGCGCAGCCGCGCGCGCGCGGCGAAGAGCGCGAGGCCGAGCGCGAGCAGAGGGCCGAGCAGACGCCCGATGGAATAAGTGTAGGTCAGCAGCGCGAGCGTCGCGGCTAAGAAAGCCGCGTCCGTCCAACTCCAACGCTCCCTCTCCGACGCGCGGCGCGCGGCGAGCAGGAAGAGCGCGAGCGCGAGCGGGTACATCGCCACCTCGACGGCGACGCGGCTCAGCTCGAAGAGCCAGGGCGTCAGAAGCGCCGTCGCGCAGACGAGCACCCCCGCCGTCAAACCTCTTCCGCGCGCTCGCGCGACATCGCTGCGCCGCACGGCGACGCGCGCGCCGAGCAGTCCGAGCAGCAAAGCCGCCACGACGCCGAGCGTCGCGCTCAAGAGGCGCGCGACCATGACGGACGGCCCCGTGAGGCGGAAGACGGCGGCGAGCAGGTAAACATAAGTCGGGTTCTTGTAGTCGCCGAAGGCTCGGAAGAAGAGAGGCCACGCCTCGCCGTGCTCGTCCGCGCCGGTCTGCGCGATGGTCTCGGCGTTGTAGGCGATTGAGGACTCGTCGATGTAGAAGCCGGGCGGGTTGGTTGACGCGCCGCGCGCGTAGAGTGCGAGACCGGCGGCGAGGAGTGCGAGGAGGATGAGGACGGCGGCGCGGCGCGCGTGTGTGCCGTGCGGCGGTCGCGGCGTCGTCTGTTGCGGCGTCGTCATGCGCGGGGAGTCTACTGCTCGTCCTCTCGGAAGAGATAGATCGAGCCGCCGAAGATTGCTTCGGGCCTGCGCCGCCGGTAAGCGTCGAAGGTGTTGACGCGCTCACGGTCGGTCGGCATCTGGCCGTCGGGCTTCTTCCTCAGCGGCACGGTCGAACCGTTGAGGAAGCTCGCGCCGATGGCCGTGTAGCGCGCCGGAGGGGTCACAGCCTTCGGGTCTTCCGGCAGAACGTCGAGGTACTCGACGCCGTAGTGGCGCAGCGTCAGGAAGCCGCCGAGGAAAGCGCCGCGCACGCGCGTCTCGCCGCGCGCACGCAGGTACGCCGCGAGGTCGCGCACGTCGTCGCCCCACTCGACGTTCGAGTCAGAAAGATACCACCAATGCGGCGCGCGCGAAGCGAGCTGGTTCATGTAAGTCATGTGGTCGGGGTAGGCGCGCGCGGCCTCGAACGCCGCCCAGCACAGAAGCGCGACGGCGGCGAAGGCTCCCGCGCGGCGTGCGCGGCGCGAGGGGAGAAGACGTTCGAGCAGCGCGCCGGCGAGAATGAAGAGGAAGGGGTAGACCGGGAGGTAGTAGCGCACGCCGATGTCTATGTTGCTGAAGAGGATGAAGGCCGTGTAGAGCGCGAAGGGCGCGAGCAGCCAGAGCAGACGCGCTTCGCGTCTCTGAAACCACTCGCGCGCGGCCCAGGCGAGCGAGGCGAGCGAGAGCAGGAGGAAGGGGAGCGTCGTCTTCAGCGCGAAGGCGACGGGGAAGTAGTACCACCAGCCCGTATTGCTGTACATGCCGAGCAGGCCCGCGGCGTGGCCGACGCGGTTGTGCCAGAGTTGGAAGACGACGCCGACGACGAAGTCTGTCGGCAGGACGAAGGAGAGCAGGTGAGTCGCCCACATCGCGGCGTGGTCGTGCGACGGGAAGGCTTCCTGAATCACGCGCACGTCCGCCTCGACGAGCGCGCGGTGGTTGAAGAAGTAGGCCGCGTTGACGACGACGATGGCGACGACGGCGACGAGCGCGGCTTGACGCAGCAAGGCCGCGCGCGCCTGTCCGCGGCGCGGCGCGCGCCACAGACGCGCGAGGAAGTAGACGGCGACGACGGGCGCGGCGATCAGCATCGAGAACTTCGAGAGGACGGCGAGTCCGGCGGCGACTCCTAAGCC
>JALZHC010000636.1 GCA_030914105.1 Acidobacteriota bacterium | reverse complement strand
GGAAGGCGCGCCCCGTCTGGGAGGCCGCGAGCGCCCCGTTCTGCGCCGGGTCGCCGAAGATGACCGTCTGCGCGTAGTTGAGCGGGCCGTAGACGGGCGCGAGCCGGCGGTAGTCCGCGCCGAACTTCAGCTCGTGTATGTCGCGCACGACCGAGAGGCTGCCGACGAGGTTGAGCTGGCGCTGAAGGTTGTTGACGTTCTTGCCCGTGCCGAAGCCCGCGTTGAGTCCGCCGCGAAGAGTGATCTGAAAGCCGGAAGTTTCGGGGCGCGCGAACGGAGGAAAAAGGAGAGAGGCCGGGGGCGGCGCGGCCCCGCCGAAGTCGTCGAGCGAGAGTTCAGTCTCGCCGCGCACGCGGCTCCAGTTGAAGCGCAGGTCGCCGGTCGCGCGCGCGTCGAGCGCGAAGGTCGCGCCCGCCGTCAGCGTCTCTGTGTCGAGCGAGGTGCGGTTGACGGTGTTCAGGCTCTGCCCCGCCTGGCCGGGCGACGAGACGCCGCCGCGCTGCGACGTGCGCGAGGGCGCGAATGAGTAGCGCGCGAAAATTGTGAGCCGTTCGCTCGCGACGAAGTCGAGGCGCGCGCCCGCCGCGTCGAAGCGCGAGGGGTCGGAGTAGCTGGCGGCGAACTCTGCAAAGCCGCCCGCGAGGTCTGCGCCGTTCGGAATGGGGAAGGCTCTGAAGAGCGTCTGCACCTGCGCGGGCGCTGACGCGCGCGACGCGAGCGAGGGCACTTCCGTGAGAGCGACCTGCGGCTGGCGCAGGCGCATGCCTTCGTAGGAGGCGAAGAAGAAGGCGCGGTCGCGCGTGAGGCGACCGCCGAGGCTTCCGCCGAAGTCATGCTGGCGGATGGCGGGGCGCCGAAGGCCGCGGCTGTTGGCGAACCAGTCGTTGGCGTCGAGCGCGCCCGCGCGCAGGTACTCGAAGGCCGAGCCGTGCAGCTCGTTCGTGCCGGCGCGCGTGGCGATGGCGACCTGCGCGCCGGGCGTGCGCCCGAACTCCGGCGCGTAAGAGGAGGTGAGCAGGCGGAACTCTTCGAGCGCGTCGAGCGAGACGAGGTTGTTCGCACCGCCGAGCACGGTGAGCGCCGGCAAGCCGCCCGCCGCGGCCTGGCCGGGAGATGCGCCCGCGCTCACGCCGACGTTGGCGGAGACGCCGTCAACGGTGAAGTAGTTGGCGTTGGCGCGCTGGCCGTTAACGCTGAACTGACCCTGCTCGTTGAAGCTCGCGCGCGTGAGCACCGCGCCGGGCGCGAGCTCGAAGAGCGACTGGAAGCTGCGACCGTTTAAGGGCAGGTTCTCGACGAAGCGTCGGTTGACGACCGTGCCCACGGAACTCGACGCAGAACGCCCGACGCCGTCCTTGAGCGCGTCAACGACCGTCACGGTCTCGCCGACCTCGCCGACCTTGAGGCGGATGCGCAGCGCCTGTCGGTCGCCGACGTTGAGGGTGATGTTTCGGACTTCGAGCGTCGAGAAGCCGTCGCGCTGCGCCGTCAGGGTGTAGCCGCCGGGCGGGAGCAGTGGGATGACGAAACGGCCCTCACCGTCGGTCGAGGCGTGGCGCTGGACAGCCGTGCTCAGGTTCAAGACCGTGATCTCGACCGAGGGGACGACCGCGCCCCGCTCGTCTATCACTGTGCCGGCGAGCGTGGCCGCGGGCGACTGCGCGCGCGCCGCGGCGGCCAGCAGCAGCAGGAGTGCCGCGAGCACAAGTGTGCGCGCCGCGCAGTCGCCACGCATGTTCGCCCTCGTCTTCATCGCCACGGTCGAAGTGCCGCGAGACTGTCAGAGTATCAGAAGCGGTATGCGAAGCCGACGCTGCCCTGGAAGTTGTGCGTCGTCGCCGCCGGCACGCCGTTGATGGTCGGGAACAGCGGCCCCGTCGGCGTGAACTGCTCCAGGGCGGGTATGTTGTGCGCGCGCGAGCGGAGCACCGTGTCGCCGGCGTCGAAGCGTATGACGGCGTGCGTCGACGGGTAGAGTTCGACGACGCCGCCCACGTCGAAGGCGAAGTCAGTCCGCCCGACCGACTCGAAGCACCCGAGCGGCGTCGGGAAGATGAGGATGCAGCCGGTGTTGGCCGGGAACTGGAGGTCGCCGTCTTTGAAGCGGACGAAGCCGGGCCGCGCTTTGGCGAAGACGCCGAAGTTTTGGAAGCGCCGACCGAGCTTCACGCCGAACAAGCCCTGAAGCTTTCGCCCGCCCGTGAACTTCGCGTCGTTGAGCGCGCGCTCGCGCGGGAAGAAGTTGAACTCGGCCTCGGCGGCGAGGTAGCGGTTGAAGTTGTAGCCGACGCGCCCGCCGAAGCCCGGCTCCGTCCCGCGCTGGTCTGCGCCTGCGACGAAGGTCGAAGAGGGCGTCTTGCCGTTTGTGACGTTGAAGGCAGAGAACTGTCCGCCCGCCTCCCAGCCGCGCGAGTCGTCCTGCGCGCGCGCGCCCCTCGCCCCGCAGACGAGAATCCCCAGCGCGAAAAAGTATGCGGCGAGGTGAGTCCTGCGCATGAATGTTTCCTCCTTATTTATGTTCCCCAGGCTTGACGAAGACGATACCCGTTTGACGAAGACGATCTTCCGCCCCGGCGCGGCGACGCTTCCCTTCCGCGGCGCGGCGGCTCAACGCTCATAAGCTTTCTCTATCTCTGACGCGAGCCGCTCGGCTGACGCGAGCGTGCGCCAGAACTGCTGCGACTTGATCGCCGCCGAAGACCCCGCGCCCTCCGAGATGGTGAAGGCCGAGCGCACCGCGCCGTCCTGTGCATAGCTCAAACGGAGCAGTCGCGCGGCGGCCTCGGCGGCACCGTCGTCGCCGACTGTTTCGTCGCCCACGCCCGCGCCGCCGTCGTTGAAGACTTCGCTGAGCTGCGTGCGCAGCGCCGCGACCTCACGGCGGTAAGCTGCGGCGTGCTCGCGCACCATCGAGAGCCACTTGGCGCGCGCGTCGGCGGGAAGCGCGCGCGCCTGCGCCGGGGTGAACCGTTCGGCCAGACGCTTCAAGGCCGACGCGTGCAGCAAAGCCTGGCGCGAGTGGCTCATGGCGCGCGCGGCGAACTGTTTGATCTCGGCCTCCACGCGTTCGGCGTCGGCGAGTCGCGCGGCGAAGTGCGCGCGAAGCTCCGCGTCCGCAGGGATGCGGCCCGCGCCGACCGTGACCTCGCGCTCGGTGACGCTGCCCGTCTGCGCTTGTCCGCGCTTCGCCAGAGCCTCGGCCACCGTCGAGACTTCGACCTCGACCGCGGGGTTGTTAAGAACTGGGCCGAGGGCGCGCAGGATTGCCTCCTTGCGCGCCTCGGACTCGACGAGGGCTTCGACG
>JALZHC010000635.1 GCA_030914105.1 Acidobacteriota bacterium | reverse complement strand
GCTCTCGGCCACGGAACTCGGATACGTCCTCGGACACTGCGGCGCGCGCGCAGCCGTCGTCACGCCCGAACAGCTCGGCAAGCTTCGCGAAGTCAGGCGGAGTCTGCCGCAACTCGAAACCGTCCTTCTCGTCGGCGACGCGCCGGGCGCGAGCCGCGCGAGCGAACGCGCGCCGAGTGCAGATGAGCGCACGCCGGGTGCTGACGACGACGTGCTCAGTTTCGACGAAGTGATTGAAGCGGCGGACGAGGCAGAGGTCGAGCCTCTGGGTGAAGACGCCACGGCCTTCATCCTCTACACGTCCGGCTCGACGGGCCGACCGAAGGGCGCGACTCACGTACACCGAAACCTGCCCGTCACGGTCGAGAGCTACTGCAAGCGCGTGCTCGGCGTCCGGCCCGGCGAGCGTCTCTTCTCCTCTTCGCGCCTCTTCTTCGCCTACGGTCTCGGCAACAGCCTCTCGTTCCCGCTCTCCACGGCTGCGACCTCCGTCCTCTGCCGCGCGCGCCCCGTGCCGAACGTCATCGCCGAAGTCTTCGAGCGTCAACAGCCGACAATCTTCTTCGGCGTGCCCGCGGTCTTTCGCGCGCTCATCGAGTACGCCGCGCAGGGCGGCGAGCTTCAAACTGAGTCGCTCAAGTTCTGCGTCTCTGCCGGCGAGAAGCTGCCTGAGAGAATCTTCCGCGAGTGGCGGGAGCTGACCCAGCTTGAAATCCTCGACGGCATCGGCTCGACCGAGATGTTGCACATGTTCTTCTCGAACCGGCTCGGAGACGTGAGGCCTGGCAGCAGCGGTCGCGAGGTGCCCGGCTACGAGGCGCGGCTCCTGGACGACGCGGGCCTTGAGATAGAAGGCGCGGGCGCGGGCAGTCTCTTCGTCCGTGGCCGGAGCGCGTGCGCGGGCTACTGGGAGGAGCCTTTGAAGACCGCCGAGGCGTTCAGCGACGGCTGGGTGCGCACGGGCGACATCTACCGGCGCGACCGAGAGGGCTTCTACTGGTTCGAGGGGCGCGGCGACGATCTCTTCAAGGTCAAGGGCCTCTGGGTCTCGCCCGTCGAGGTCGAAGAGGCTCTGCTCTCCTGCGCCGACGTGCTCGAAGCGGCGGTCGTCCCGCGCGCCGACTCGGACGGTCTGAACTCGGTCGTCGCCTTCGTCGTGCTCAAGTCAAAACAGGCCGAGGCGGCAGACGGCGACGCGGCGGCGGAGAGGTTGAACGCGGCGGCAGAGAAGTTGAGCACGGCGGCGGAGAGGTTGAAGGCGCACGCCGCGACGCTGCTCCCGCCCTTCAAGCGCCCGGCGGAGATTCGCTTTGCCGACGCGCTTCCGCGCACGGCCACGGGCAAGCTCCAAAGGTTCAAGCTCAGGGACGAGCTGGCGAAAGGTATAAAGTCTTGAAGCTGGCAATGAGTCTAATGCTGTTGGCGGCGACGGCGGGCACTCTTCAGGCGCAGGCGCGTGCATCTGGGCCGGGCGCGTCGGGCGGCGAGTTCAGTTTGAGTCGCGAGCAGGCTTCGCGCTTCGCGCGGCTGGCGTTGAGGTGCGTCGGCAAGGAGTACCCGAACAAGGTCGAGCACGTTTTGAACGACGCGGGCGACGTTCAGCCGCCGCGCGCGCTCCACCCGGCCTTCTACGGCTGCTACGACTGGCACTCGTGCGTGCACGGCCACTGGCTGCTCGCGCGCCTTCTGCGACTCTACCCGGACTTGCCAGAAGCGCAGGAGATTCGCCGCGCGCTCGGCGCGAACCTCACCGCCGAGAACGTCCGCGCCGAAGTCGCATACTTCCGCGCGCCGGGCCGGCAGTCGTTCGAGCGCACATACGGCTGGGCCTGGCTTCTGAAGCTCGCGGAAGAGCTGCGTGGTTGGGACGACGCCGACGCGCGTGCGTGGTCGGCGAGCTTGCAGCCGCTCGCCGACTTAATCGTCCAGAAGTACGTCGAATTTTTGCCGAAGCAGACTTACCCGATCCGCACCGGCGTCCACCCGAACACCGCCTTCGGCCTCGCGCTCGCCTTCGACTACGCGCGAGCCATCGGCGAACGAAGGCTTGAGAGCCTCATCGCCGAGCGCAGCCGCACATACTATCTGAAGGACGCGGACTACCCGGCGGCCTGGGAGCCGGGCGGGGAAGACTTTCTTTCGCCGGCGCTCGTCGAGGCCGACTTGATGAGGCGCGTCCTGAGTCCGCAGGAGTTCCGACGCTGGTTCCACACCTTCCTGCCCGGCATCGCGCGCGGGCGTCCGCAGACCTTACTCAAGCCCGCGACCGTCTCCGACCGCTCCGACCCAAAGCTCGTACACCTCGACGGCCTGAACCTGAGCCGCGCCTGGTGCATGAGGAGCATCGCGTCCACGCTGTCGCCGCGAGACCCTGCGCGGCGAGTGCTGGCCGGCGCGGCGCGTCTGCACGCGCGGGACGCGCTCGCGCACGTCGCCAGCGGCAACTACGAGGGCGAGCACTGGCTCGCCACCTTCGCCGTCTACATGCTTTCGACCCCCGCGCCCTGAAGTCGTCCCGCCGTCAACATGATTTCGATGTTAACGGGCGAGTGGATAAATTCTAACTCGCCTTGTACCTTGAACTCTCGTTCGTCAATGTCTCTTAAAAATCTTTCGCAGCAGCCCTGAGATCACTCTCAGGGCCGTTCTAAAAAAATCGTGTTGGGGTGGCGGGTCGCCCTGCTGAGTTTGCGCCTCTGCCTCAAGTGACGTGAAGAACTGCGTGGCCATCATCTTCGCTGCGCCCTGAATCATGCGCTGGCCGACCGAGGCGAGCGTGCCGCCGACCTGCACGTCGCCCGCGTACTTGATGAGCGTCCCGCCGTCCTTCTCTTCGAGGTCGAGCACGCCCGCGCCCTTCAGGAAGCCGGGCTGGCCCTTGCCGTCAACGACGATACGGTAGTGCGCGGGCGGTCGCATCTCTTCGAGCCGGACGTTTCCATTAAAGACGCCCTTAATCGCGCCGACGCCCGTGCGCAAAGTCGCCGCGTAAGCGTTCTCGCCCGTCCGCTCAAGCCGCTCGCAGCCCGGAATGCACCTCTGCAAAACAGCCGGGTCAACCAGCGCCTGCCAGACGCGCTCGCGCGGCGCGCGCAGTTCGTGTGTGCCTTCGATTTTCATGCGCCAGAGTTTCGCGACATGACTTTCACTGATTGCCTTGAGCGTAGAGCGTGGAACAGTTCAACGCAGAGGCACAGAGTTCGCAGAGGGGGCGCTGAGGAAGATAAGTACAGATTTCAAATCTGAGGTTTCAAAGCTCGCCGCCCCAAGGCTCAAGTCTCAGCGCTCCCTCTGCGCCTCTGCGG
>JALZHC010000634.1 GCA_030914105.1 Acidobacteriota bacterium | reverse complement strand
CATCGAACCGCTCGCGCGCGCGGGAGTCGCCTGCGGCGTGGACGCCGTCTTCATGGAAGTCCACGAAGCGCCGGAGCGCGCCCTCTCCGACGGGCCGAACGCTCTGCCGCTCGCGCGCATGAGTGCGCTGCTCTCGACCCTGCGCGACCTGCACGAACTCGTCCGTGCCGGCGCGCTCGTCAAGGCACAACAGGCGGACTAGCCTTTCCGCCGCGGAGAAATCAGGATGTCACTCAAACCCACGCTCTTCGCCGCGCTCCTCCTCGCTTCGTCGGCGCTCGCCCCGCGCGCGCTGGCGCAGACCGCGCAGAAAGAGCCGCCCGCGCCGCCCGCCGCCGCCGAGAAGACGGTCTCCGCGGATCAGGCGAAGAAGGACGCCGCTTACGAAGCCCTCCTGAAAAAACTGAAGGGCGGCGATAAGACCGTTGACTTCAAAGAGCTGCGCATGGCCTACGCCGACTCGTCCCAGTACAACCCTTACGGCGGCGACCGCGAGGCGCGGCAGGCGATGTTCGCGGCCCTGAACGCGAAGCAGTGGGACGAGGCTTTGAAACAGTCGGTAAAGATTCTGGAGAAGAACTACGTTGACCTCAACGCGCAACTCGCCGCGGCCATCGCCAACCACGAAAAGGGGGTCGCCGATAAGGCAGACTTCCACAGGTTCGTCCTCCAGGGCCTCTTCGACTCGATCACAAACTCCGGCGACGGGAAGAGCACGGACAAAGCCTTCGTCGTCATCTCAACCGACGAGGAGTACGCGCTCTTGAACTACTTCGGCTTGAGGCCGATGGGCCAGGCGCTGCTTAACGTCGGCGGGCACAGCTACGACAAGCTGACCGCGGTTGACCCGAAGACGAATGAGAAACACGAACTCTACTTCAACATTGACAAGCCGTTCGGCTGGCTCGGAAACAGCCTGAAGCACTGACGAACGGAGGCCCTGCTGAAACACTGACGAGCGCCGGACTCGTCGCCCGGCGACGAAACCCTGACATGAAAAAACTTCTCGCCTTACTCTTACTAATTTCAACCAGCGCCCTCTCGTTCCCCGCGGCCAGCGCGCGGCAGACGGAGGGCACGCCCGCCTGGCAGGTCTTGCAATACGACATCAGCGTCAGCGCGGGCGACCCGGCGGGCGCGTCGCGTGCCATCACGGCCCGCGCCGTCATCAGCGCGCGCAACGTCGGCACGGGCGCGGGCCGAACGCTCACACTCCGCCTGAACGAGAACGCGAAGATCGAGTCGGCGAGCGTCGGGAACCAACCGGCGACCTTCAGGTCGGGCAAGGACGCGAGCCTGAAAGTGCAGACCGCGCAGCTCCAACTGCCCGCCAACATTCCGCCCGGCTCGAACGTCACGGCCACAATCCAATACAGCCTGCCCGTCGCGACCAACACCGGCCTCGAAGCCGTCTCGCCCGAAGGCTTGCAGTTCCTCCCGCTCTCATATTGGTATCCGACGCCGAACACGCCGGTCGCGCCGCGCGGCGCAGACTACGCTCCGCTGAAGCTCGCCGTCAACGGACTCACTGGCGGCGACACGCTCGTCTCGACCGGCAAGGCGACCGCCGGCGGCGTCTACGAGCAGGCGCTCAACTCTCAGCCCTTCTTCGTTACGGGCCGCTGGGAGACGGTCGAAGGCAGTGCGGAGGCGCGCGGCGTGAGCGCCATGCTTCATCAAAGTCCGAGCGCCGAAGAGCGGCGCGAAGCCGAGGCGCTCGTCAACCTCGCTGCGTCTGCGCGCGCCTTCTACGCGGGCTTGCTCGGCCCCGCGTCCGACAGTCCAATCCGTCTGGTCGGCGTGCGGCGCGGCGCGGGCTTCGACACGGCGGGCACACTCCTACTTGACCACGCGGTCTTCCGCCGCCAGAAGGTTGACTCGGTGACGGCCACGCAAATAGCCGACGCGGTCGCGCGCCTCTGGGTCGGCGGCGCAACGCCGGTCGAGGGCGAGGGCGCGGGCGTCGTGCGCGAGGGACTGGCGCGCTACCTCTCGCTGCTCTTCATCGAGAAGCAGTTCGGCCGCGCGGCCGCCGAGGCCGAGCTGACGCGCATGGCGATGCTCTACGCGCCCATCGCCGAGCGCGACGCGCCGCTCGCCAAACTCTCGCCCGCCTACGAAACCTACTTCAACTCGGCGACGAACAAGGGCGCGCTCGTCTGGCGTCTGCTCGCGAGCGCCGCGGGCCGAGAAGCCTTCGCGGGCATGCTGCGCTCGCAGTTCGCCGCGGGCGCAGGGCGCGCGGTCACGCTCGCTTCTTTGCGCGAGCGGCTCGCCGAAGCCGGCGGCGACCGCCTGAGCCACCTGATGTCTTCGCTCTTCGACCTGCCGACCGACACAGACCTTCTCGTCGGCCTGCCGCAGCCGCGCGGCGGCGCGTGGGTCTCGAACCTTCGCAACACAGGCTCGTTCGACGTTGAAGTCGCGGTCGAGGCTTTGACCGACCGCGGCGAGCGCCTGACGACGACGGCGCGCATCCCCGCGAAGGACTTCGGCGTGGCAGAGTTCCGGACGGCCTCGAAGATCGTCCGCGTCGAGGTTGACCCGGAGAAGCTCTACCCGCAGACGAACTACGCCAACGACGTTGCGCCGCAGGGGCCGGGCACTCCGGAGGCTGTCGAGCAGGCGAGGATTCAACTCGGACAGCAGCCCGCGCAGGCCGAAGCGCTCGCCCGCGCCATACTCGCGCGCGTGCCCTCCAGCGAGGAGGCGCGCGTCGTGCTCGCCCGCGCGCTGCTCGAACAGAATCGTCTCGACGACGCCGAGCGCGAGTTCCGCGCCGCGCTCGACTCGCCGCTCCCGCTCGCCTCGACGCTCGCCTGGTCGGACATCGGTCTCGGCGAGGTCGCCTTAAAGCGCAACCGCGCAGGCGAAGCGGCCCGGCTCTTCGACGCCGCCGCGAAGTCGGAGGCCGAGTACGCTTCGACCCTGGCCGCGCGCGCCGACCGACTGAAGGCGGAGGCCGCAGCCGGCGGCTCGCCTGCGCCCGACGAGCAGGTTAAGGCCGCGGTCGCCGCGCTCGACGCGGCCATCCGCGGAGGCCGCAAGACGGAGATTGACGCCCTGATTGTGCCGGGCGAGCTTCCGAACTTCTCGAAGGGCATCATCGGCACGCAGCCCGACGTGTGGCAGACGCGCGTGCTTCGCACAGACCAGCTCAGCCCCGACCGCTTCGCCGCGGACGTCGTGCTCACGGCGCGCACGCTCGGACAGGATCGCTCCGGCCCCGCCGTCTACGTCTTCGCGCGCACGCCCGCCGGCTGGAAGCTCTCCGAGATTCCGATTTTTGAGGTGCGTTAAGAGTCT
>JALZHC010000633.1 GCA_030914105.1 Acidobacteriota bacterium | reverse complement strand
GCCTTCTGGGGTCGCGGCTACGCGACGGAGGCCGCGCGCGCCTCGGTCGAGTACGCGTTCACGAAGCTCGACCAGACGCGCGTCATCAGCCTCATCGCCCCCGAAAACGCCGCCTCGATCCGCGTCGCCGAGCGGCTCGGCGAGCGGCCCACCGGCGAGTGGGAGGTCTTCGGGACGCATGTGATTATCTACGCCGTCGAGCGTGAGGAGTGGGATGCGCGCGCTCGGTAGGGCACGTGACGAAGACTTTTACAATGGCTAGCGAATCGTCTCGAACTCCGTCTCGGTGTGCTCGCCCGCGAAGTCTTCGAGGATGACGCGACCGCTGGGGAGGACTTCGGCGACGCGGAAGATGCGCTCGGAGCGGCTGCGGCCCGGCATCAGCTCGGCGCGGAAGGTGACGGGCATGCCGGGTCGCGCCCAGCGGTCGGTCGCGCGGCGGTTGTACTCAGGGTAGACGGCATCCTTCGACTTCGGCTCGTCTCTTCGGCGCAGCAGCAGCGCCGTGGCGACCGCGCCGGCGGTCAGCCCCGCGAGGCCCGCCAGCCCTGCCAGCGCGCCCGACCAATGACGCTTCGTCCTCTTCTTCTTCCTCATGTCCTTCGTCGCCCCCCCGAAGACGTGTACGCGCAAGCCGGGCCACCGTCGTCGGGTGACTTCGCTTGCGCGTCACTGCCTCGCTCGGCCCGCCCGTGCGGGCTGCGAACGGCGCGGCCCGTCCGGCTAACAGAGCGGGTCGAGCTTCTCGCTGATGATCGGCAGGCCGCTCAGAGACTTCTCGGCGTTGATGGCCGTGTAGTGCTGCCACTCCTCAGGCACCTTGTCCTCGGCGAAGATGGCCTCGACGGGACATTCGGGGACGCACGCGTCGCAGTCAATGCAGGTCTCAGGGTTAATCCAAACGGCGTTGTCGTCGAGGTGGAAAGCCTCGACCGGACAGACGACCACGCAGTCCGTGTAACGGCAGTTCACACACGGTTCGCAAACGACGTAGGTCATTCAATAGCCTCCTCGGAAATTTGTTATGACGGCGGCGGCACTACGCGACCTCCGTCCTCTCCGAGGCAGGGGCGGGCGGTGCCGGCAATCAGAGGATGTTCGTTCCGGCGAATATATTAAGCACGAACCGGCGAGATTTAAAAGTGAAAACTTGCGGGGTCGGCGGAAAAGTTTTCGGCCCGGCCCTCCCCTTCCAAATCGAGGGCGCACGGGCACTCCGCCCACGCCAAACTTGCCGGCCCGTCCGGGCCTTCGGACGACTAGGGGCGGCTCCATTTGTAGCGCGGCACGCCGTCCTCGAATTCGTAGAAGGCGAGGTCGTCGCCCGTGAGCTGTTTCGTCAGGAGGATAATCTGGCCCGTGTGCATCGAGAAGTGTTCGACGGCGTGGAAGAGGGCGACGAGCGCCGTCACCTCAAGCCCCTGTATGCGCCGGCCTTCGAGGAGCTTCGACGCGTCGAGGCGTTCGAGCACGCCGTCTGCCTCTTCGAGCGTCGCGCGCAGCGCCGAGATTAGTCGCTCGCGCGCCACGCATCCGCGCTCGTCAAACTCGCGCTGGCGCTCGCGCGTGTCCTGCGCGCCGCCCAATCCGCAGACGACCCACTGACGGACGTTGCCCGCGAGATGAAGCAGGAGGTTGCCGACGCTGTTCGAGCGCTCGCCTGCACGCCACCAGACCTGCTCTTCGGTCAGACGCTCGACGCAGCGCTCGATCTTCGGCAGGTAGTCGGCGACGAGGAGACGGCGCGCTTCCGCGACGAAGGCGCGCGCGACGTCCGTCCCGCCGCCGCCTTCCGTCTTGCCGGCGTCATCTTCAACGTCGGCGTCTTCAACGCTCATTCGCCGTCCTCCGGGCGGCGCTTGTGCTTGGCTTTGCGCTCGGCGGGGTGCGCGCGGTCTTCGGGCTTGGCGCGTGAGATTGGGTGGCCGGGCGGCGCGACCGGCTTGCGGATCGATGCGAAGAGCGTACGCTCCTCCCGCTGGCGCGACTGCCTTCTGCCGTTCTTCTTCATCGCGGGCCTCCGAGTGTGTGGGTCTCTGCCGCGAATGCTATGCGCACGCGCGCCGCGTGTCAATGCAAGCGCACGCGTCTCAGGTGGCAGCGCACAAACCTCGCTCGAACGGGAGCGGGGAAGGCTTCGCGCGCCGCTTTGTCGCCGTCGGCGAGTGCCGGAGGGTTCTTCGCCCTCCGGGCACGGCTTCTCGCCGCGTGGTCGTGTCCGGTCGTGCCGCGTGCTGGTTCGGAAGCGTTGGGCGGGAGAGATGAAGGCGAAGGGAGAGTTTATGCCTTGCTCGTCTGCGGCGTCGCGTCGGTGAAGAGCGTCTTGATGGCGCGCGTCGTCTCGACGCGGCGCTTCTGCTGAAACTCGTTGACCCACTGCGTCACGGTCGCGACCATGTCGCGCGCCGCCTCCTGCGTAGACTTGCGCTCGGCGGCGACGCCTTCCGCGGGCTTCTGCTGGCGACTTCTCTCGTCGCGCTTGATGACTTTGATCGGGGCTTTCTTCTTCATAACCTTTCGTCCGTTTTCTGAAACTGTCTTCGTCTCACCTAAGACGAACAAGACGGGTGAAAAGTTCCCTTTTGTTCGTTTACCGTCTGCCGCATCGGCACGCCCGGCTTGAAAAGCAAACCGGGGGCCAGAGGCTTTCGACCTTGCGCCGCACACGCCTTCGGCCTGACGGTCGTGAGACTGTCGCAAGAAAACTTTGACATCTCAGGCGGCCTGCCTGCGTCTTCGGCGAGGTTTTGCAGAAGGTTCTTCGGAGAGCCGAGGTAGAGATGCGCGCGCACGCGCCCGTGTTGCCTGCACACTTTCGCCGACACGCCGCCCTGTTTGGTCTACTCCCCGCAACAGGCCCGGACACAACGCGACGTGCCTGCTCTCTTTGCGAACAGCGAAGCCCTCGCCGCGCGCGAGTTTGCAGAATGCCAACCGCGAACGCGCGCACGCGCTCTTTGCCAAACCTCTCGACGCGACCGACGACTCACGCCTCCTTTCACCTCCGCAACCAGAACGCGCGAAAAACCAGCACTTGCGCGCAATATCACGCGCCGCGTCGCGCGCGCCGCCGCGACCTCGGAAAGCTGGCATGACCGTTGCCCTCCGGCAGTCCGCGATGCTTCTGAGCGAACTCGCCATCATCTACCTCGCGGCGGCTGCGCCCTTCGGCGTGTCGCGCTTCCTCTCGGAGCGTGCGGGCGGCGTGGGCGCCGGACGGTCGCTCCTGCGGGGGGCGTGCGCCGCGCTCGCTTGGCCTTACGCCTCCCTCAAGAGGCTGTCCGCGCGCGCCGCGTCGGAACCTCAGGGC
>JALZHC010000632.1 GCA_030914105.1 Acidobacteriota bacterium | reverse complement strand
TCTCGGAGCTGGAGGTGTTCGGGCAGAGGCCGGTGAGGGCGTCTCATCAGCGGAGACCTCACGGCGGGGGTTCGCCACCCGTTATTGACACTGCGAACATCCGACCCTATGCTCCGAGGATATGACGATTCAGCGGATGGACAACGTCCTCATCGTTGTCGACGACCTCGAGGCCGCCAAAGCGTTCTTCGCCGAACTCGGTATGGAGCTGGAAGGCGAGGCGACGAACGAGGGGCGTTGGGTGGACCGCGTCGTCGGGCTCAACGACGTCCGTGCCGACATCGCCATGATGCGGACCCCGGACGGCCACGGCCGGGTCGAGCTGACGAAGTTCCACACGCCGCCGGCGGTCAGAGCCGAGCCGGAAAGCGCGCCGGCGAACGCGCTGGGCATACGCCGCATCATGTTCGCTGTCGACGACATCGACGACGTTGTCGCCCGCCTGCGCAGACGCGGTGCCGAACTCGTCGGCGAGATCGCGCAGTACGAGGACAAATACCGGCTCTGCTTCCTGCGTGGCCCTGAGGGCATCATCATCGGACTGGCCGAGCAGCTCAGCTGAAACCTCCGCTCATGCCGGCGCTCCGCTGCAAGGGCCTGCCGGGATCCGCCAAGACAAAAAGAGCGTCTGAAGAAATAAGGAAAGCTGATCTACATGTGCGCGACCTGAATAGTCACGGCATCGAAGCCGGCGGCTCCGCGTCTGATAACGCCGAGGGAAAAGGGCCGCTTCCATTTATTTGATTGAGACAAGTCGCCCTCTGAAATCCAATCCGCAATCTCGCTTGCTGAAATCCAATTCGTCGGCAGAAGCGTCTACGCGCCCGTGTCAGGTTTAAGGGATCGTGTCGGAGCCGACCTCCGACGGCTGACTTTCGTTGCCGGCGTTATCGACGGCTGTGACGTAGTAGAAATATCTCTTGCCCGTCTGCACGGCTTCGTCCTGGTAGGTCGTCCGGTCGAGAAGGTTCCGGTTGAGCTTCGTCCAGGGCTTCGGCTGGTTCGGGTCTTCGGAGCGGTAGATATTGTAGCCGGCCAAGTCCTTCTCCGTGTTCGTGGGGAAGAAGACGTTCATGCGCGGCGGCGCGGCGGAGCCGACGGCTG
This sequence comes from Acidobacteriota bacterium, assembly GCA_030914105.1. Taxonomy (GTDB): domain Bacteria; phylum Acidobacteriota; class Blastocatellia; order Pyrinomonadales; family Pyrinomonadaceae; genus QHXN01. Next base: position 2,209 of record JALZHC010000632.1, on the reverse strand, counting down.
TGACCCTGCCGGGCGTCGCCGGCGGAAAGAGGTCTACGGGCCTGACCGTGACCGAGTTCGAGTTGAGGCTCTCGACCGGCTCACCGCCCGTGCCGAGCGAGACGGCGCGGACGACGTAGACGTACTCTTCGCCGAAGCTGAAGGTCTGGTCGGCGAAGGTCGTGGAGGTTATGGGGCGCGCGTTCAGAGGCTCCTGCGCGGGCTGTGTCTGCGAGGGCGAGGTGCGGTAGACGTTGTAGCCGAGGAGGTTCGCGGGCGTCGTGTTATCGACGTTGGCCGAGGGGGCCTGCCAGCGCAGGAGGACTGCGCTCTCTTTGGCTTCGGGGCTGGGGTTGAGGACGGGCGGCTGGCTGACGCTCGCCGCAGGCTCGATGAGGAGGAAGTTGGAGAAGGCCGCGCGCTGGCCCGCGGCGTTGACGTAGCGCACGGCGTAGCGCAGGCGTACGGGTTCGGTGAGCGAAAGCTCGTCCGTGTATGTGAGCGTGTCCGAGGCGCGCAGAATCTCTTCGGAAGGGACTGAGCCGATGAGCGTGGCGCGCGCGGAGAACTCCTCTTCGGTGAGCGGCAGTGGGTCACGGATTCCCTCTGCGAGCCTGTAGATGTCTATCCGGCGGATGCTCTGGACGCTCTCGTCCGAAGCGTTGCGGCGCGGGGCGGGCCAGTTGAGTATGACCTGGTTTCCGCGCTGCACGCCGGAGAGAAGCTCCGTGCGCTGCGGCACGCGCTCGACGGGCGGGAGCGGCGGCCGACGCTTTCCACACGCGGACAGCGAGAAGGCAAAAGGCAAAAGTAAAAAGGCAAAAATGAGGACGCGCTGCGCGCGCAGAACTCTCTTCATTCTTCTTCTTCCCGCTTCATCTTTTGTCTTTTGCCTCTTTACTTTTGCCTTCTTCATAGGACGTAGCGGCTGAGGTCCTGGTCTTTGACGATGTCGGCGAGCGTGCGCGTAACGTAGGCGGCGTCTATGAGCTGCTGTTTGGGTTCGAGGTCCGGGCCGAGGAAGCTGATCTCGTCGAGGACTTTCTCCATGATCGTGTGGAGGCGGCGCGCGCCGATGTCTTCGGTCTGCTCGTTGACGCGGACGGCGAAGCTGGCGACCGAGTCGATGGCATCTGAGGTGAATTCGAGTTCTATCCCTTCGGTTTCGAGAAGGGCCTTGTACTGTTTGACGAGCGAGTTCTTCGGCTCGGTGAGGATGCGCTTGAAGTCTTCGAGCGTGAGCGAGTCGAGCTCGACGCGTATGGGGAAGCGGCCCTGTAGTTCGGGGATGAGGTCTGAGGGCTTGGAGACGTGGAACGCGCCGGCGGCGATGAAGAGGATGTGGTCGGTCCGAACCATCCCGTAGCGCGTGTTGACGGTCGTGCCCTCGACGATAGGCAGGAGGTCGCGCTGCACGCCCTCGCGCGAGACGTCCGGCCCCGCGCCCGACTCCCGGCCCGCGATTTTGTCGAGCTCGTCTAAGAAGATGATGCCGTTGGACTCGACGCGTTCGAGTGCGGCGCGCGCGACGGCGTCCATGTCGACGAGCCTCTCCTCCTCCTCCTGTATGAGGTATTCGAGGGCCTCTTCGACACGCATGCGCTGGCGTTTGGTTCGGCCCTGGAAGAGGTTTCCGAGCATGTCCTTCATGTTGATGCCCATCTCCTCGACGCCCTGTGGCCCTGCGACCTCGATGGTCGGAAAACTCTTCTCACGCACCTCCATCTCGACAAGGCGGTGGTCGAGCTTGCCCTCGCGCAGTTGCGCTCGAAGCTTCTCGCGCGTCTTCTGGAACTGCTCGTCGCGATCCGGCGGCGGCGCCTGCCCAGGCTTCAGAGTCTCTTCCTCTTCGCCGAAGCCGTAGAGGCTCGGAGAGGGGCGGGGCGGGAGCAGGAGGTCAAGGACGCGCTCCTCGGCGTTGAGTTCGGCCTTCTCGGCGACCTCCTCGATCTTCTCGGCGCGAACCATGTCCACGGCGATCTCCGTGAGGTCTCGGATCATGCTCTCGACGTCGCGTCCGACGTAGCCGACCTCTGTGAACTTCGAGGCCTCGACCTTGAGGAAGGGCGAGCCGGACATGCGCGCCAGGCGGCGCGCGATCTCGGTCTTGCCGACGCCCGTGGAGCCGATCATGATGATGTTCTTGGGCATCACGTCGGCGGCCATCTCGGGCGGGAGTTTCTGCCGGCGCACGCGGTTGCGCAGGGCTATGGCGACGGCGCGCTTGGCC
>JALZHC010000631.1 GCA_030914105.1 Acidobacteriota bacterium | reverse complement strand
ACGTTCTACTTCGGCTCGGTCGGCGGAGGCGTCTGGAAGACAATCAACTCCGGGCGCACCTGGACGCCCGTCTTCGACTCGCAGCCTGTCGCCTCAATCGGCGCTATCGGCGTCGCGCCTTCCAGCCCCTCGACCGTCTACGTCGGCACGGGCGAGGCCGACATGCGCTCGCAGATCTCCTACGGCAACGGCGTCTACAAGTCCACGGACGCAGGCCGAACCTGGACGCACCTCGGACTCGAAGGCACGCGGCAGATAGGGCGCGTCATCGTTGACCCGCAGAATCCTTCGGTCGTCTTCGTCGCCGCGCTCGGCCACGCCTACGGCCCGAACCCTGAGCGCGGCGTCTACCGCACGCGCGACGGAGGCCGCACCTGGCAGAAAGTCCTCTTCCGTGGCGACGACGTGGGCGCGATTGACCTTCAGTTCGACCCGTCGAACTCGCGGACAATCTACGCGACGCTCTGGAACACGCGCCGACCGCCCTGGAGCATCTACCCGCCCTCTTACGGCCCCGGCGGCGGCGTCTTCAAATCAACGGACGGCGGCGACACCTGGCAGCAGTTGACGAACGGGCTTCCGGTCGAAGGTCTCGGTCGTATCGGCATCGCTGTCGCGCCGACCAACCCCGCGCGCGTCTACGCCATCGTTGACGCGAAGGCCGGCGGACTCTACCGCTCCGACGACGCGGGCGCGACGTGGACGCTCATCTCGAACCAGGCACGCATCTGGGGGCGCGGCTGGTACTTCTGCAAGATCGCCGTCGACCCGAAGAACGCCGACACCGTCTACGTCTCGAACACTTCTCTCTATCGCTCGACGGACGCAGGCCGTACCTGGACGGCCATCAAGGGCGCGCCCGGCGGCGACGACTATCATCAGCTCTGGATTTACCCCGAAGACCCTCGCCGGATGATTCTCGGAAGCGACCAGGGCGCAGTCGTCACCGAAGACGGCGCGCAGACCTGGTCGAGTTGGTACAACCAGCCGACGGCGCAGCTCTATCACGTCGCCGCAGACACGCGCTTCCCCTACTGGGTGACGGGCGCGCAGCAGGACAGCGGCGCGGTCGGCGTGCCCACGCGCAGCGCGCACGCCGAAATCTCCGAGCACGAGTGGTCGCCCGTCTGCGCGGGCGGCGAATCGGACTACACCGCGCCCGACCCGCTTCATCCGGAGATTCTTTTCGGTGGAAGGGTCACGCGCTGCAACGTCTTAACGGGCGACATCGTCAACGTCTCGCCCGAACGAAGCTTGCCGCCGAACACGGCGCGGCACACCTGGACTTTGCCCCTGGTCTTCTCGCAGGCCGACCCGCACGCGCTCTACTTCGCAGACCAGTTCCTCTTCAAGACCACGAACGGCGGCGAGAGCTGGACGCAAGTCAGCCCCGACCTCACGCGCGAAGACCCCGGCGTTCCGCCGAACCTCGACGCCGCGACCGCCGCCGACGCGCCGAAGGAGAAGCGCCGCGGCGTCATCTACACCATCGCGCCGTCGCCCCTGCGCGCGACGACCATCTGGGTCGGCACCGACGACGGACTGATTCAACGGACTGACGACGACGGCAAGACCTGGGCCGCCGTCACGCCGACGGCGCTCACGCCCTGGAGCAAGGTCGTGATGTTGGAGGCGTCGCACGCCGACGTTAATGAAGCTTACGCGGCGGTTGACCGCCACCGCCTCGAAGACTACGAGCCTTACATCTATCGCACGCGCGACGGCGGGAAGACCTGGCAGAAGATTACTGCGGGGCTTCCGTCGGGCGTCTACATGCAGACCGTGAAGGAAGACCCGCAGCGGCACGGCCTTCTCTTCGCGGGGACGGAGTTGGGCGTCTACGTCTCTTTCGACGACGGCGACCACTGGCAGTCGCTCCAACTTAATTTGCCGCCGGCTTCGGTGCGCGACCTCGTCATACACGAAGACGACCTCATCGTCGCCACGCACGGGCGAGGCTTCTGGGTGCTCGACGACATCACGCCGCTCCGCCAGGCGAGCGATGAAGTGGCGCAGTCGCGCGCCTTCCTCTTCCGCCCCGCGGACGCTTTTGTCCTGCCGCCGTATTCGGAGAACGGCACGCCGCAGCCGCGCGACGAGCCGCTCGCGGAGAACGCGCCCTACGGCGCGATCATTGATTACTATCTGAAGTCGGATGCTTCGGGGCCGGTCACACTGGAGATCGTCGGCCCGGCGGGCGATGTCGTCCGACGCTTTTCGAGCGAAGACAAACTGACGCCGGTTGACCCGAACACGCTCGACATCCCGGCCTCCTGGGTTCCCGCGCCGAAGGCTCTGCCGGCGACGGCCGGCATGCACCGCTGGCTTTGGAACCTGCGACCGCCGCCGCCCGCCGAGGGCGGTCGTGGCGGCGGAGGCGGCGCGGCGGTCTTCGGCGGACGCGGCGTGCCGCCCGTTCTGCCCGGCACTTACACCGTCAGGCTCACCGTCGGCGGCAAGCAGTTCACGCAGCCTTTGCGCGTCAAGCCAGACCCACGCGCGAAGTGAGCAACAGGATTATCGGAAGAGTTCGACTGCCGGATGTGTCCTTAGGTTAATTCAATCTTGAGTCTGGAGAATGTTGAAGTTCAACGCAGAGGCGCAGAGGACGCCGAGACTCACAGAGGGTTGAGCATAGACAACTCTCTGCGCCCCCTCTGCGAACTCTGCGCCTCTGCGTTGAACTTTCCTTTACTTTAAGCTCACGGATTGAAGAGACCATGAACGCCGTGTGAATTTGCTTGACAGCGGAAGGCGAGTTGGTAGTATGTAGCCGCCCCGGCAACCTCAACGTACCTCGCGCCGGACTTGAATCCTTTGGCCTCACCACCCTTGATGCCGAAGGGAGACGGAGTCTTCCGAATGCCGCGAATACTTGTCGTCGAGGACGAGCCTGTCGTCCGCGACCTGCTGTGTGAAATCCTCGCGGAGTCTTACGAGTGCGTCGCCGTCAGCTCGGCTGAGGAAGGGCTGACGCTGCTCTCCGAGTCCGACTTCGACCTGGCGATCACGGACGTGAAGCTGCCGGGCGCGTCCGGCGCGGAGTTCCTCGCAGCCGCACACGAGCGCGCGCCCGACCTGCCCGTCATCATCATCAGCGGCGGCTATGGCGGCGACGCTTCGGAGTTCATTGAGGCGGGCGCGTTCGGCTACGTGCTCAAGCCCTTCCGCTTCGAGGAGGTCGAGGAGTTGGTCGGGCGCGCGATAGGGAAGTGAGGCTTCCCCTTCGATTCAGGCGGATTCAGACGGTCAGGCTCACTCGTACCTCAGCGCGATGAGCGGGTCAACGCGCGTCGCCCGCCGCGCAGGGATGTAGC
>JALZHC010000110.1 GCA_030914105.1 Acidobacteriota bacterium | reverse complement strand
ATGAAGGGGCGTCCCGATTCGATGTCCGGGGGCCCCGGCGACTCGCCGACGACCGCAGCCTTCGCACGCAGCGGCCCCTCGCCGAAGATGAAGACGCGGTCACGGAACTGCGGCAGGCTCTTCGCACGTCGCAGAAGCTCGTCGTTGACCTCTTCGGGCGTCTCGCTCGATTCGTTCGGCTGTGCGTTGAAGAGAGAGTCCTGCATTTATGCTTCGACGGTCTGCACCAGATTAATGAAAGCAGACTGACCGCGAATCCTTGGCGAGATTGACCAGACATTTACCATCTCCGCTCTCTGGGAAGGCGACGCCTCGCCGATCTCCCGCACCAGGCGGGTCTTGCTCGCCGAATCCAATTCGTCAAACTCGTCCTCCGGAAGCCCGCGCACCCACGTCTTGAGGGCGAGCCTCGGCGTCGCCGCCCTGACCTGCGAGACGTGTGTGCTCCCGGCGTACTCCATGAAGAAGGTGTAAAGAGGCATGGGCGTTAGCTCACTCCTTTGACCTCGAAAGCTCACTCCTTCGGTTTCGTCTGGTTGAGGTAGTCGCGCACCTTCTTCATGTCGTCCCAGACCTCGCGCTTCTTCGAGGGGTCGCGCAGGAGGTAGGCCGGGTGGAAGGTGGGCATGACCTTAATGCCTTTGTAGTCCTGGAACTGGCCGCGCAGGCGCGTGATGCCCTCCTTCGTGTCGAGGAGGTTCTTCATCGCCGTGTTGCCGAGGACGACGATCACGTCGGGGCGCGCGATGTTGATTTCGCGGAGGAGGAAGGGCTTGCAGGTGCGCGCCTCTTCGGTCGTCGGCGTGCGGTTCGAGGGCGGGCGGCAGCGGTTGACGTTGCCGATCAAAACGTCCTCGCGCTTCAGGCCGATGGCCTCGATGATCTTGTTGAGGAGCTGGCCCGCGCGCCCGACAAAGGGTCGGCCCGACGCGTCTTCGTCCGCGCCCGGCGCTTCGCCGACGAACATGAGCCGCGCTGTCGGGCTGCCTTCGGTGTGGACGATTGTGTTGCGGCCTTGATGGAGCGGGCAGCGGACGCATTCGCCCACGTCTCGGCGTATGTCTTCGAAGGTCTCGCCGGGCTGGCCGAGGCTCAGCTCGTCCTTTGGCGTGATGTCGCCGAAGAGCGTCTCGCGCGGCTCCGGCGGGTCGGGTGAAGGCGTTCGGACGGGTTTCTTGGGCATCGCTTTCTGGTAGAGAATCGAAGGCGTCTCGCCCGCGACGCGGGGCGGGGCCGCTGAAGGTTCCGGGGGCGAAGTTTTCGGGGGCGGAGGTTGCGTCGGCGCGGGCGTCGGCCTTTCGGCGCTCGCGTTCCTGACGAGCGCGGGCGGAACGGCCGATGGCTTCGCGGCCTTACTTTTTTCGGGCGTCCGCGCGCGCGACCTTTCGGCGTCAGGCTCCGAGGCTTCGAGGCCCTCGACGCCAAGCTCGCGAAGGTACGTGGCCGCCTCCGCGACCGTCTCCGCCAGAGACTTCAGAGCCTCTCTCGCCTGCGACTTCTCATCCATCGGGAACGACACACATTATACAGAAGAAACGATGAACGCGGAACGATGAATGATGAATTGAAAACGGGTTCTGGGTGTTAGGTGCTGGGTGCTGGCTTGCTCTTTCATCAACACCCAACACCTAACACCCAAAACCTATTCATCATTCCGCATTCATCATTCCGCGCTCATCGTTTCCTGAGCGGGATGACGACCTCGCGTTTCACGTATCCTGTCATCGTGTTGTCGAAGGGGACACGGATTTGAAAAACATCCGGCGCGATGCGGGCCGCGTCGAAGTCGCTCCAGCCTTCCGGTATCCGCTGCGTCTTCACGTTGAGAAGGTAAGTGTGGCCGGCGACGCCTTCGAGCAGGAGGCGGAGCGCGCCCGCCTCGGCGTGCGAGCGCAGCACGCGCAAGGATTCGCTGCGCGCGCCGGGCGCGGGCGGCTCGAAGGGGAGGTAAACGTCCGAGCCTTCGTCGTAGCTGATGCGGACTTCCGTCTCGCGCCGCGCCTCGACGCGGAACTCGACGCGCTGCACGTCGCCCTCGCGCCTGACCTCGTAGCTCAAGGAGTGGCCGTCGGCCTTCACGGAGCGGACGCGCGCGTCGAGCGGGAAAGCGGGCGCGAGGATGACGGTCGGAGCGGCAGCGGCACCGCCCAGACTGCTCGCGCCGGAAGTGCTCGCGCCGCTCGCGCCAGAGGTATCCGCGACGCTCGCCCCGGAAGTGCCCGCGCCGTTCGCGCCGGGACTTCTTGTGCCTTGAGTGTTGTTGCCGGGACTGCTCGCGGCTGCGACGGCGCGCGGGCGCAGACTGATTGACATCTGGCCCGCGCCGCGCACGAGCGAGAGGTCGAGCGTCGCGCTGCCGACGGCGACGCGTCGAACTTCGACCGAGTCCCAGTCGGCCGGCAGTTGCGGCGCGAAGCGAACCGTCGAGCCGAAGTCCGCGGCCTCGATTCCGAGCAGGCCGCGCAAGGTGGGCGTGACGGTCATCGCCTCAGACCAGACCTGGTGATGCGACGAGCGACCGAAGGGCGAGTTGAAGTCGCCGGACAGAAGCTCGGTCACGTAGCCGAGCGCGTTCTGACGTTGCAGGAGGGCGTTCGACATGAGCGCCTGAAAGCCGACGTGCGGCCTGCCGTAACGGTATGCGCCCATGCTGGCCCAGCCGGTGAAGAGCGGCCAGACTGAGCCGTTGTGATAGGAGAGCGGATCATAAAGCTTACTCTCATCCGAGATGATGCGCGCGCCCCAGTCGGTCGCGAGGTGGCCGCCGCCGAGGTGGTCAATCTCGCCTTGCGCGCGCTCTTCGTCGAGCACTTGATACCAGAGCGGGACGGCGGGCAGAACGGTGTCTTCGTCGACAAGCCGCGACTTGTCCAGATCGTTCATGCGCGCCTGCCGCGCCGCAAGATTCGGGCCTTTGTCTGCCTCGCGCGGCGTCGCGCGCGGGAGGTTGGTGGCGAAGGCGTAGAAGCCGCGGCTCGGCAGCCAGTAAGTTTTCTCGACGGCCTCGCGCGTCCGCTCGGCAGCTTCGTGGGCTTCGCGCGCGACCTTCTCGTCTTTGAGAAGCGTCGCCATCTCTTCCATGCCGCGCAAAGCCTCGACCCAGAGGCCCTGCATGTAAATCTCTTCGTGCGGCGGATAGAGCGCGCCGCCCTCGACCCAGCCGTGCCCGAACTTTGTGTTCTCGACGAGACCGTTGTGGTCAGTGTCGGTCGCGGCGGTGAAGCGGTAGGCTTTGAGTATGGAATCCCAGTCGGCGCGGATGAAAGCAAGGTCGCCGCTCATGCGCAGGTAGTCTGCGTGCGCGATGACGTAGAGCGGCGTGGCGTCGGCGCTGGCCCAGGCGTAAGGGTAGTCGGTGAACCAGGGGATGAGGGCCGCGCTCTGGGAAATCTCGTGCGGGATTTTGCCGTCGGCGCGCTGGAACTTCTTGAGGAAGGAGAGCGCGGCGCGCGCGTCCGCGAAGTCGCCGTAGGAGTCTATGGCGAGCGCCGTCCACATCGAATCGCGCCCGAAGAACCAGGCGAAGCCGGGCCGCTCCGACTCGCCCGCCGTGCGGAAGCCCGCGACGAGACCGGTGCCGAGCTGCGGGTTCTCGACCACGCCCTTGTCAATGCCGACCTTCGCCCACTCGAAAGCCTCGTTGAGGCGCTCGTCCGGCGTCACGACCGAGGTCGTCTCTTCGAGCAGGCGACGGTAATGCTCGACGTTCTTCTCGTAAAGCTCGCGCGCCGAGCCGAGGATGCGCCTGTATGCGGCCTGCGCGTCGGCGCGGCCCGTGACGCTGCCCGCGATGACGACGGGGACGAAGCCCGTCTTCAACTCGACGGGCGGAAGGCTGACGGTAAACTCCGCAGGCACGTCGCGCGGCTCCTCCTGGTAAGGCATGACCGACACGTCGCGCGCGGCGGGGCTGCCGACGATGCCGACGAAGCGGCCCGTCTCTTCGGTGATGAAGTAAGCGCGTTCCTTCTCGTCCCACGAAAGCCCGCCGGTCATCAGGCCCGCGGGCCACATCAGCTTCAGGCGCGGGCGGAAGCGGACGTTCAAGGTGAGCGGCAACACCGAGTCAACGTCGAAGAGCATTAGGACGCCCGGCTCTTCGAGCGGCGCGAAGATGATCTGGCGGACGGTGAAGGCCGCGTGCGAGTAGGTGATCGTGGTCGCCTCCGGGCGCACGGAGATTTCGGCGGACGTGTCCGCGCCGCTCAGCTCCAGCGGGTAGCCTTCGAGTCGGAAGGAGACCTCGAAGTCATCGAGGACTTGCAGCGGGTAGACCCACGCTTCCAACGCCCGGTGCTCGTAGCCGAAGACCGCCGACCGCCTGCCGAGCACATCGAGGAATGCGCCCGCGTGCGTGCGCCGCTCAAGCTCAAGGCCGCTCTGCGTTAAAGGATATTTCGGGATGAGTTGAACGGGCGCGGGCGTCTGCGTTTGTGACTGTGCGGCGGCGGCGAGCGCGAGAAGGAAGGGAAGGCACAGCGCGCTCGACAGCTTCGGCCTGAAACTTTTCACCCCGTTCTCCGCGGCAAATGAAAGGTTCAAAGCTCGTCGGCGACGGCGAGTGCCAGCCGGCGAACTTTGAACCTTGAAACTTTGAGCCTACTAAATGCCGAGCACGTTGACGAGTTCCTGAACCGCCGCCGCGCTCTTCTGGAGCGCGATGCGCTCTTCGGTCGTCAGGTTGATCTCGATGATCTGTTCCAGCCCGCGCGCGCCGAGCTTGCAGGGCACGCCGACGTAGAGACCCTGGACGCCGTACTCGCCTTCGAGGTAGGCGGCGCACGGCAGAATCTTCTTCTTGTCTTTGAGGATGGACTCCGTCATCTCGACCGCCGCCGCCGAAGGCGCGTAGTAGGCCGAGCCGGTCTTCAGAAGCCCGACGATCTCCGCGCCGCCGCCCGCCGTGCGCTTCACGATGGCGTCGAGCTGGTCTTTCGGCAGAAGCTCCGTGACGGGGATGCCGGCGCAGGTCGAATAGCGCGGCAGCGGAACCATCGTATCGCCGTGACCGCCCAAGACGAAGGCGTTGACGTTCTCGACGGACACGTCCAGAGCCTCGGCGAGGAAGCAGCGCATGCGCGCAGAGTCGAGCACGCCCGCCATGCCGATGACGCGGTGCTTCGGGAAGCCGGAGCGCTTCAAGGCCACCTGGCACATCGCGTCGAGCGGGTTTGAGACGATGATGAGGATGGAGTCGGGCGAGTATTTTACGACCTCGTCAACGACCGAGGAGACGATGCCGGCGTTCGTCTTCAGAAGGTCGTCGCGGCTCATGCCGGGCTTGCGCGGCAGGCCGGAAGTGATGATGACCACGTCGGAGCCGGCGGTCGGCGCGTAGTCGTTCGTCGCGCCGACGAGCGCCGAGTCGAAGCCTTCAATCGGCGCGGCCTGCGCCAGATCGAGCGCCTTGCCCTGCGGCATCCCTTCGACGATGTCCACCAGAACCACGTCGCCCAACTCCTTGCTCGCCAGCCAGTGCGCGGCGGTCGCGCCGACGTTGCCCGCGCCGACCACCGTGATCTTGTTTCGCTTGCCCATCGCTTTCTTTCCTTTCGACTCTTAAAAGTTCGGTTTCAATAGAGCGACCGCCTGCGGCCCGCGGCCACCCGGAGCGTGCGCGGCGCAGCGGGACGAATGAAGGCATAAACCGACGCCGGCCCGCTGTGTCCCGCGTCACAGCCGCCGCTGGCCCGCCCCGCGCGAACAGATGTCGGAGGTGGAAGACGGCGAGTGTAAGGTGCGTGCAGGCGAGTGTCAAGGTACACTTCCGCGGCGACGTGGAAGCCGACGACGGGGAAGCCGCGGCGTATGAAACTCTCAGACCTGCTCAGGAAATTTTTCAGCGCGGGCCGCGACTCGGCTCGCGTCGCGCCGGCGCGTGAAGAACAGGGCGGCGGCTCGGAGGCCGACGACGTAGAAGATGACGAGGTCACGGACGTTGACCCGTTCAACCCCTTCCCCGAACCCGTCCGGCTTGAGATTACTGACGTGTTCGACCTGCACACTATCCGTCCGCACGACGTGCGCGCAGTCGTCGAAGAGTATCTGCTCGAAGCGCGTCACAAGGGCTTTCGCGTCGTGAGAATCATCCACGGCAAGGGCGTCGGCGTGCAGCGCGAGATCGTCCGAAGTGTGCTCGCGCGCACGCCCTTCGTCGAGCGCTTCGCCGACGCGCCGCCCGACGCAGGCGGTTGGGGCGCGACCGTCGCTCACCTCGCCGTTGATGAGCTACCAACTGCCTCTGCGGAGTGAAATCCGCTCCGTTTGGTAGTCAGTCCGCCGCGGCAACTATCCGTAGCCAAAACGAATTCGCTGGTGTATCCTGCCGGTCGCATATCCTGTTGGCCGCCGAAGCTGACGCCGGAGAATCTCACCGTGAAAGAACTCATCATCCGACACATTCCCGCCGAAGGTGAAGCCGGGGCGCGCGTGCGCGTGGGCTATCACCCGCGTGAGAGGGCGCAGGCGCAGGAGAGAGAGGCCGAGTTCGGTTTCACTATAACTGAGTCGCAGCGGCGCGAGATTCAGTGGTATCTGGAAAGTTATCTTGTCTACCCGTGGGGCGAATTCCGCCAGCGCGCGGCGCAGGTCGAGGAGTTGATGGAGAGACTCGGGGTCGAGCTGTTCGACGCCGTATTCGGCAGCCGCGATACGGGCGCGCTCTACGCGCACGTCGCCGACGACCTGGCGGACACGCGCGTCGTCATCCACGCGGACGACGCCGAAGGGATCGCGCTGCCATGGGAGTTCATGCGCGACCCTGCGCGCGGCGAATTCGGCGATCTCGCGCGACTCGCACACGCCTTCGTGCGCAGCCAGCCCAACCTGATCTTCGAGCCGCCTGCGCCCAAAGAGGATGGGACGTTCAACATCCTGATGGTCATTTGCCGCCCCGGCGGGCCGGAGGGCGACGTGCCATTCCAGTCGGTCGCGCGCCCGCTGCTCGAACTCTTCCGCCGGCACCGCGACCGCATCAACCTCGACATCCTGCGCCCGCCCACCTTCGAGCAGCTCTCGCGCGTGCTGAACGAGCGCACGGACTTTTACCACGTCCTGCACTTTGACGGGCACGGGGCATTCCCGCAGAGCGCGGGCGCACACGGGTTGCTCTTGTTCGAGGGCGAGAACGACGGGGAGCGTCGTGTGACGGGCGCGGAACTGGGCGGTCTGCTGGCGGGCAAGGGGGTGCCCATCGTGCTGCTGAACGCCTGCCAGTCGGGGATGACACACCCGGAGTCGCTCTACCCGTCGGTCGGGAACGAGCTGCTGAAGGCGGGCGCGGGGGGCGTCGTGGCAATGGCCTATTCGGTCTACGTCCAGTCCGCCGTGCGCTTCGTCGCGCGGCTCTACGAGAGCCTGATCGGCGGGCAGGAGCTGGCACGTGCGGTCGCGCTGGCGCGCGAAGACTTGCGCGCGCACCCGCAGCGCATATCGGCCATCGGCGAGGTTCCCCTTCGCGACTGGGTCGTGCCCGTCCTGTTCGAGGCAGTCCCCGTCCGCGCCACAACACAGCCGCTCGGCGAGCTGCGCCTGAGCGTGAGCCTCCTGCAAGACAGACAGGCCGAGGCGGGCGCGGAGATTGACCTGCCGGAGCCACCCGCCTTCGGCTTCATCGGGCGCGACGGCGTCACACTCGACCTGGAGCGCGCCTTCCGCAACGAGACCGTCGTGCTCCTCGAAGGCATGGCGGGCGTCGGCAAGACCGAGATGGCCGCCGCCTTCGCGCGCTGGTGGGCCGAGACGGGCGCGCTCGACGGCCCCGTCTTCTTCTTCCGCTTCGAACACTACCTGCCGCTCGCGCAGGTCTGCGACCGCGTCGGACAGGTCTTCGGCGCGGCCATCAAACAGCAGTTGAAGATTGAGTGGCACCAGCTCGACGCCGAGCAGCGCCGCAACGTCGCGCTCGCGGTCTTGAAGCAGGTGCCCTGCATGCTCATCTGGGACAACTTCGAGCCGGTCGCGGGCTTCCCCGCGGGGACGCTTTCGGCTTGGAAGCCCGAAGAGCAGAAGGAGCTGCGCGACTTCCTGCGCGACCTGCGCGGCGGGCGCACGCGTGCGCTCCTCACCAGCCGCCGCGACGAGCCTTGGCTCGGAAACATCTACCACCACGTTGAGCTGCGCGGGCTGAAACTAATTGAGGCGCAGGAGTTGGCCGTGTTCGTGCTGAAACGCGCGGGCCTGAACCCTTCACAGATCAAAGCCCTGCCGCAATACAACGACCTCCTCAAGTACCTGCGCGGCAACCCGCTCGCAATTCAGGTCGTCCTCCCCGAACTGAAAAGAAAAACGCCCGACACCCTGCTCCGCGAGCTTCAGGCGGGCGAAGTCAAACTGAGCCAGGACGACCCCGCGCAAGGGCGCGAGCGCTCGCTCTCAGCCTCCCTGACCTATCGCCTCGACGCCCTCGACCCCGCCCTCCGCCGCCGCCTCGGCGTACTGGCGCTGTTTCAGGGCTTCGTGAACGCGGACGTGCTCGCAATGATG
>JALZHC010000007.1 GCA_030914105.1 Acidobacteriota bacterium | reverse complement strand
GTCTCGGCGAGGAAGCCGAAGTAGATGGCGGCGATGGCCCCGATGAAGACCCAGAGCAGCATGATGAAGCGACCTTGCGTGATGAGGTAGGTCTTGCAGGTCTCGTAGATCAGCTCCGAAATCTCTTTCATCGAGCGGTGGACAGGCAGGTTCCGGAGTTGCGTGAAGATCGACAGCCCGAAGGCGAGGCCGAGCGCGCAGACGACGAGGCCGACCAGCAGGAGCGTGTGGCCGTCAACGCCGAGGAACTTGACCGTCGAGAGGTCTGGCAGAAGCAGGTTGGCCTCGCCGCCGGGGACGTGTGCCTGCGGCGCGCCGCTTCCCGGCCCCGCGCCGTTGGGCTGCGCCAGGACGTTGGCCGCCAGCGCAAGCAGCGCGACGAGCGAGGTCAAAAGCAGTAGCGCCCCGCGCCGCACCTTCGGCGACACGCGCGCGAGGGCCGACACGCGCGGCATACGGGACTGAGCAGGCGATAAGATTGTAAACAAGCTGAAAGATTCCTTTCTGTCTTTACAAAAGAGTGTCGAGTGAAAAAGCGCGCCGGGGGCGTCCGTCGTTTGCGGCGCGGGCGACGGCGCCCGTCGCACTGGAGGAGGTGCTCCCTGTCCGCACTGAAACGTTTTTAATCTCGCAAAAGAGACGGGCATTATCGCCCAAATAAGCCGAAAGTTCAAAGTTCCGAAGGAGGGGAACGAAACCGCGAGCAGTAGCGAGCGCGTCTGTCTCAGGCATTTCCCTTCGCGCCCTTGGCGAGAACCTTTGCGACCTTTGCGGTTAAGATAGTCACACTTAACCGCAAAGACGCCAAGTAGGCGCGAAGGGCGCAAAGGGAATACCGCTCGCTCGAAGCGTCGTTTCAGGCCGCGCTCACCGCCGCGTCCGTCTGCCCCGTGGGTTGCTCGCCGCGGCGTCCGCGCGTCCAGCGGCGGACTGAGTCAACGAGGATAATGACGGAGGCGGCCATCAGTATCGCCGTCAGGGAAGTGTTGACGTAGCCTTGCGCGGCGGTCTCGGACTTCTGCGCGAGCGGCCAGAAGTTATCGGTGATGGACTTCCAGCCGGCGACGAGCGTGGTGGTGGCGACGAAGGAGAGCGGGAGGATGGTCGTCCAGCAGTAGCGTGCGCGTCCGGAGTTGATAATGACGGTCGTGGCGACGCAGAGCGCGACCGCCGAGAGCAGTTGGTTGGCGATGCCGAACATGGGCCAGATGGTCGAGATCGAGCCCGACCAGATGAAGGCGGCCCAGCCCGTCACGACGAGCGCCGTGGTGAGAACAGCGCCCGGCATCCACGTCTCCTCTTCAAGTTTTCTGTAGAAGCGCCCGCCGAACTCTCCGACGAGGAAGCGCGCAACGCGCGTGCCCGTGTCGATGGTCGTCAGGATGAAGAGCGCCTCGAACATGATGGCGAAGTGGTACCAGTATTTCATCAGGCCCCGGAGGCCCGGCACGCCGTCGAAGATTTTGGCGATGCCTAAAGCGAGCGTGACCGCGCCGCCCGTGCGCCCTCTTAAATTCTTCTCGCCCGACTCTTGTTCGAGGCGGTCGATCTCTTTCGGTTGCAGGTCGAAAGAGGGGCCGTCTCCGCCGTGCGTGTCAACCATGCGGACGTAGGCCGCCCTCTGCGCGTCCGTCTGTTGCGGCGTGTTGATGGCGAAGTAGTCGCCGGGGAAGAGCGACGTGGCCGCGATCAAAGCGACGACGCCGACGACGCCCTCCATCAACATCCCGCCGTAGCCGATCATCCGCGCGTCCGTCTCACGGGCGATCATCTTCGGCGTCGTGCCCGAAGAGATGAGCGCGTGGAAGCCGCTGATCGCGCCGCAGGCGATGGTGATGAAGACGAACGGGTAGACCTTGCCGGGAATGACGGGGCCGCCGCCGTTGACGAAGGGCGTGATGGCCGGCATGTTCAAGTTCGGGTGGACGAGGATGACGCCGAGGATTAGAAAAGCGACCGTGCCGATTTTTAAGTAAGACGAGAGGTAGTCGCGCGGGCACAGGAGCATCCAGACGGGGAGCACCGAGGCGACGAAGCCGTAAGCCGCCGTCAGCAGAATAATCGTGTTCTTCGAGAAGGTGAACGACGAGGCCCAGGAGCTTTCCGCGACCCAGCCGCCGACGATGACGGCGAGGAAGAGTCCGGCCACGCCGAGCGCGCTCGCCTCGCCGATGCGCCCCTTTCGGAAGCGGTACATGTAGAGGCCCATCAGGAGCGCGAGCGGGATGGTGAAGCCGACGGTGAACGTGCCCCAAGGCGACTCGGCCAGCGCGTTAACGACGACGAGTCCGAGCCCGGCGAGCGCGATGACGACGATGAAGAGTATGGCGAGTCCGGCGACCAGACCGGAGAGCGGACTGATCTCGGTGCGCGCGATCTCGGCGAGCGATTTGCCTTTGCGGCGGACGCTCGCGACGAGAATCATGAAGTCGTGCACGGCCCCGCCCAGGCAGACGCCGATGACGAGCCACAGAAGGCCCGGCAGGAAGCCGAACTGCGCCGCGAGCACAGGCCCGACGAGCGGCCCCGCGCCCGAAATGGCCGCGAAGTGGTGGCCGAAGAGAACCCACTTGTTCGTCGGGTAATAGTTCTGCCCGTCGTACATCGTCTGCGAGGGGACGGGCCGCGTGTCGTCTAGGGCCAGAACCTTCGCGGCGAGGAAGGCAGAGTAGTAGCGGTAGGCAATCGCCAAAACGCACAGCGCGCCGACAATGATGGGCAGGGCGTTCATTGTTCCGTTACCTCCGCGGGACGAAATGCTGGTCGAGTAGGAGCGGGAGGATTATAAACACATAGACTAGCGTGTGGAAATTTAACCGCAGCGGATGCGAAAGGCGATAACGGCGGCTTGACACGTAGTTCTCTTTATGAGAACCTTAGATTAAAAAACTACTTAACTTCAAGGGGGCTAAGGAAAGAGTTATGGGAAAGACGATCTGGCGAGAAAATTATAGAAAGGGTCAAATATTAAATGCGTATTATCGACGTTCAAGTAATCAACGGCTTTATTAAGCGGCATGCTGATTCAAAATTTTCTTTAATTGCATGGCTCACAATTGCAAGAAGGGCCGATTGGAAAAACATTGCGGAGGTCAAACAAGTATATCCGCACGCCGACGCTGTCGGCACTTGCACGGTATTTAACATCAAAGGCAATCATTACCGGCTAATCGCTAAGGTCGTTTACCGGGTACAGACCATATACATCAAGAAAGTGTTGACGCATGCTGAATACGATAAAGAGAAATGGAAAAAAGACTGCGGCGGTTAAACTCGACCCGCGGAGGTACGGGAGGCTGCTCGCCAAAGTGCTGCCAGTTCGGATCGAGACGGAGGAGGAGAATAATCGAATGCTTCTCGAAGCAGAGAAGTTAATCGATAAGGGTGACCGCCGCACGCCTGAAGAGGATGCATTGCTTAATCTGCTGGTGCATCTTATCGAACAGTTTGAGCACGATTTTTATCACCTCGGAGAAGCCACGCCACACGAAGTCTTGAGGGAATTGATGGCGGCGCGGGGCCTCAAGCAAAGCGACCTTCTGCACATATTCAAATCTAAGGGCGTCGCGTCGGAAGTCGTAAACGGCAAGCGCGGGATAAGTAAGGCGCAGGCGAAAGCGCTCGCCGACTTTTTTCACGTCTCGGCAGAGTTATTTATTTGAGAGCGACCGCCGCGCTATTGGCTCTCAAACCGCCTCACCCTTCAGGCAAATTTCTCTTCGACACTTCATTAACCGAAGCAGGCGCTCGGTCAGCCCTTCAAGTCTTTCAGAATCTCGCGGCTTGCGTTCGCGCCCGAAGCGCCGTTGACGCCGCCGCCGGGGTGCGTGCCCGCGCCGCAGAGGTAGAGGTTGCGCAGGGGCGTGCGGTACTGCGCCCAGCCGATGAGGGGGCGGAAGGCGTAGAACTGGTCGAGCGACATCTCGCCGTGAAGCGGGTGACCGAAGGCTAATCCGTACTCGCGTTCGAGGTCTGCGGGCGTGATGATTTGGCGAGCGATGATGAGATCTGCGAGGTTCGGCGCGTAGGCCGAGAGCGTTCGGACGACGGCATCGGCGAATTCTTCGCGGCGCAAGGCCCAGTCGCCTTCCTTCAGTTTGTAGGGCGCGAACTGGACGTAAGCCGACAGGACGTGACGGCCCTGGGGCGCGAGCGACGCGTCGGTGAGCGTGGGGATTGTGATGTCCATGTAAGGCGCGTGCGAGAAGTCGCCGTACTTCGCGGCGTCGAAGGCGCGCTCAAGATAGTCAATGTCGGGGCCGATGTGGATGCGGCCTTGTAGCTCGGCGGCTGTGTCCGCGCCGGAGTTCTTCAGCGCCGCGAAGGAGGGCAAGCCTTCGAGTGCGAGGTTGACTTTCGCAGCCATACCGGTCGAGCGGTAGCCGCGCAGCTTCGAGAGGAAGTCGGGGTCGAGGTCGGTCGGGTCAACGAGGCGCAGGAAGGTCGTGCGCGGGTCTGCGTTCGAGACGACGGCGCGCGCCGCGATCTCCTCGCCGCCTTCGAGCACGACGCCCGCCGCCGCGCCATCTTTAACAAGCACGCGCGCGACCGACGCGCCCGTGCGAATCTCGGCGCCCGCCGCCTTCGAAGCTTCGGCGAGCGCGCCGGTGAGCGCGCCCATGCCGCCTTTAATGAAAGACGCGGGCGCGACCGCGTGACCGTCGAAGGCGGCTTGCCAGAGCAGGCCGAGGCTCGTCCCCGCCGACCAGGGGCCGGCGAATGCGCCGTGAATTCCGCGCGCGGCGACCGCGGCGCGCAGCAGCTCCGTCTCGAACCACTCGGCCACGAGGTCTGCGACGGCCATCGGCCCCCAGCGCAGGAGCCTGTAGGCGTCGCGCTTGCCGAGGCCGCGAAAGTTTCTGCCGAGCTTGCCGAGGTTCCAGAGGTCTGCGAGCGTGGGGCTGTCAAACGAGGGCGGCGTCCTCGACACGAGCGGCGCGAGCACGCGACCGATGCGCGTGAAGCTCTCGCAAAACTCCGTGTAGCGCGCCGAGTCGTGCGCCGAGAGTTTTTCGAGGCCGCGCGCCGTCTGCGCCGCGTCCTCGTAGATGCAGAGCGAGCGCCCGTCGGGCGCAGGCGCGAAGACTCGAACCTGCGGCCTGATGCAAGACAGCCCGTAACGCTCCAACTCAAGCTCGCGCACGACGCGCGGAAGCATCGGCCCCGCCGCGTGCGCAAGCGTCGAGCAGCGAAAGCCCGGATAAAACTCCTCGGTCACTGCCGCGCCGCCGACCACCTCGCGTCGTTCGAGCACGAGCGGGCGCAGGCCGGCCTTCGCGAGATAGCATGCCGCGACCAGCCCATTGTGCCCCGCGCCGATGATGATGATTCTGTCTGCCATAAGTGCAGAGTGCAGAGTGCAGAGTGCAGAGTGATGAATCAAGAGCTTGCCTTCAATTCATCACTCTGCACTCTGCACTCTGCACTTCTTTGACTCCCTCACTTCCAATCGTCCAGAATCTTCAAAGCCGCGTTGCGCCCCGAAGCGCCCATGATGCCGCCGCCGGGGTGCGTGGCCGAGCCGCACATGTAGAGGTTGCGCAGGGGCGTGCGGTACTGCGCCCAGCCCGGCGCGGGCCGCAGGAAGAAGAGCTGTTCGAGCGTGAGTTCGCCCTGGAAGATGTTGCCCTCGGAGAGTCCGAACTCGCGTTCGAGGTCGAGCGGCGTCAAGACCTGCCGGTGCAGGATGATCTCTTTAATGTTCGGCGCGTGCTCGGCGATTGTGTCGACGACGGTGTCGCCGAACTCCTCGCGCCGCCCGTCCCAGGTGCCCTCCTTCAAATGATAAGGCGCGTACTGCACGAAGCAGGAGCAGACGTGCTTGCCGGGCGGCGCGACCGACGGATCGGTCAGCGACGGGATGACCATGTCAATGTAGGGGCGGCGCGAGAAGCGTCCGTACTTGGCGTCGTCGTAGGCGCGCTCCATGTACTCGACGCTCGGCGAGACGGAGATCGCGCCGCGCAGGTGCGCGCCCGCGCCCGGCAGAGACTTGAAGTCGGGCAGAGCGTCGAGCGCGAGGTTCACCTTCCCCGAAGAGCCGCGGAACTTATAGCGCTCGATGTCTTCGACGAACTCCGCGGGCAGATGCTCGGCCCCGACCATCTTCATGAACGTCAGCCGCGGGTCGACGCTCGAAGAGACGACCTTCGCCTCAATCTCGTCGCCGTTCTCTAAAACAACTCCCGTCGCCCTGCCGTCACGCACGAAGACCTTCGCAATCGGCGAACGGGTGCGAATCTCCGCTCCGGCCTCGCGCGCCGCCTCCGCAATCGAGTTCGAGATCGCGCCTGTCCCGCCGCGCGCCAGTCCCCACGAGCGGAACGCGCCGTCAATCTCGCCCATGTAGTGATGAAGCAGCACGTAGGCCGTGCCGGGCGAGCGCACGCCGAGGAACGTGCCGATTATCCCAGACGCCGACATCGTGGCCTTGAGCACGTCGGTCTCGAACCAGCGGTCGAGGAAGTCCACCGCACTCATCGTCATCAACTGAACCTGGTTGTACTTGTCCTCGCGCGAGAGGTTCTTGAATCGCCGACCGAGGAAGAGGAGGTCGAGCAGCCCTTTGACGTTGAGCGACGTCGGGTCGGGCGGCGTCATGCCGAGGATGGGTTTGACGAAGCGGCCCATCTCGACCATCGCCTTGCCGTACTCGTCGTAGGCTTCGGCATCGAGTTTTGAATGGCGTGCGATCTCGCGCCGCGTCCGCGCGTGGTCGTTAACTCTCCAGAGGTAGTCGCCGTCTGGCATCGGCGTGAAAGTCCCATCGAGCGGAAGGATTTCAAGGCCGTGGCGCGGCAGGTCAAGCTCGCGGATAATCTCCGGCCTCAACAGAGAGACTACGTAAGAGCAGACGGAGAACTTGAAGCCCGGAAAAACTTCTTCGGTCACAGCCGCGCCGCCCAGCACGTGCCGCCGCTCAAGAACCAGAACACGCTTGCCGGCGCGCGCCAGGTACGCGGCGTTGACCAGCCCGTTGTGCCCGCCGCCGATGACGACGACGTCATATTTTCGATTCATGTCTCAGGCAGTCCGATGTCGGAGCCGCTGTCAGAGCAGTAAGCGACTGATGGATGACGCCGATGATTGCACAGCTTCGGTTGTTTTACGAAACGGGGAAGCTCAGGGCGGGATTGAGACCACGCTGAAAGCGACCGTTGCCTGAAAGGCCCTCGAACTTTCGCGCCGACGTTACGAGCGCACGCGGAAAACGACCATCGCGAAGGCCAGCACTATCCCGGCGACCAGGAGCGCGAAGGCGATTTCGAGGTACCGCTGTTTCTCCTCCAAAAGCTTCGCGGCTTTGTCCCTGATGTCGGTCGGCGAGCGCAGGTTGACGTTGAAGGTTTCGGTCTTCATCACGCGCAGGCAGAAGTATGTGGCGAAGACCCAGGGGACGAGCGGGATGATGAAGAGTGCTTTCTTATAGACCGCCATGTCGTCGGGGATGAACTTGGCGAAACCAAGGATGCCGAGGTAGGCGGTCTGCAAAAGCCCCAGCGCGGTGATCAGCCCGCTCGCAGCAGTGCGGACGCTCGGCACCGAGTCCTCCAACATCTTCGCGCCATGCGCGAGCCACAACTCGTCGTCCGGCTCGGAGGGCGGGCTGTCATAAATCTTTTCCGGCGGCTGAATCTTTTCTGGTGGCTGAACCTTCTCCGGCGGCTGAATCTTCTCCGGCGGCTGTCGCCGCGCTGTCGCCGCCGCGTCCTCTTTCTTTGTCTCCGCCATCACGCGCCTCCGCCTCACATGGAACGATGCTGCCGCCGCGCCTCTTCAATCATCGCCCGCGTCAGAATCACGCTGCCGTCCACGCATTCTCGACAGCGCAAAACGACCCGCTCCGGCGCGGAACCCGAAAAGGCATCGGCCCCCCGCGTGATCGTCTCTTCGCGCAGGGCCGCGTCCAAATCAACCTCGTTGACGTGCCTGTTCGGCCCGTTGCACCTGACCTTGATTACCTGTCCCATCCCCATCCCTCCGAACATCTCGCCATCTACAAGTCACTTGCCTTTCCTGTCCTTCACACACGACGCACATCATCATTCCTTCAACAAATCAGGCACATCTTCGTCCGTAGCCTCTTTCCACGCCGCATCGAAGGTCTCTTCACCCCACTTGGCACGAAGCCTTTTGAGATCGCTAACAGCAATTCTGGAGTAAGGTGATTGTAGCTCTATGAAAATACTCAAAGCAGATAAAAAGTTGCCAAATGCTTCATCATAATGCCCGACAGCAACCAACAACTTTCCGATTTGACCAAGTGAAATGGCAACACCTGCGCGGTCGCCAAGCTCCTCTTTTATTCTCAGCGAGTGTTCGTAATACCTCAGTGCATTGTCGTAGTCGCCCCGCTGCTGATGAATTACCCCGATCTGGTGGAGCGACTTGGCGACACCGGAGCGGGCGCCAAGCTCTTCTGAAATCTTTAACGAGCGGTCATAATGCTCCGACGCCTTATCGAAATCGCCACGGCTCTGATGAATCATGCCCAACTGATGAAGCGAGTCGGCGACGCCGGAGCGGTCGCCCAGCTCTTCCGCTATTTTCAGCGAGCGGTCATAGTAGCCCAACGCCTTGTAGTAGTCGCCTCGCAAATAATGAATGTTGCCGATTTGGTGGAGCGGGATAGCGACGCTGGAGCGGGCGCCAAGCTCTTCAAAAATTATTAACGAGCGTTCGTAATACTCCAGCGCCTCGTCATAGTCGCCCCGCTCCTGATGAATCCTGCCGATTTGAGTAAGCGAAGCGGCGACGCTGGAGCGGTTGCCGACCTCTTCTGAAACCTTTAGCGAGCGTTCGTAACACTCAAGCGCCTTGTCATAGTCGCCTCGATTCATGACGAGGTTCCCAAAATTATGCAATAACACCGCATTCACGTCCGCATCCAGTTTGTCGAACAGGCGGCGATATTGACCTTCTAAATACTGCCCGAATCCCCAACGGTCTAAAAGGGTCGTCGCATTTATCAAGAGCCTCGAGGCGTCGTCGAAAGCTTCGGCCTCCATGAGTAATTCAAAAGCTTCCATTTCAAGCCAGACCGCCGCCTGAGTCTTTTCCTCCTGCTCCATTAGTTTTGTAAAGTTGGTGTAGAACGCGGCGGCATCGAGCAAACGCGTGCGCCAGGTCTCGTCCTGCTGCTTGTCGCGGCAGAAGTCGCGCACTAGGGCGTGAACGGAGAGTGCTTTCGGCTGCCCGTCTTCCTGAACCGGCGTGAGCAGTCCCCACTCGATCAGCTCTTTAATTGGGCGGGTCACGTCTTCGGCCCGCCTTCTTTCTGGGAGGAGCGTTTCAAGGCTTTGCACAAGTTTCGCCTCCTCCAGGGTTTTCAAGTCTTCCGGCAGTTCGTCCCGGTTCGCTTCCAACCAATCGGCTGCGTAGGAAACCTTCTCGCCCATGACCCATTCCGCCGCCTCGTAGGGCGCGGATTGGCGAAAGGCGGCGAGGCGGTTGAGGAGTTCGCGGGCGCGCTCGGAGAGTCGCGCGTAGTTGAGTTCGATTGCCAGGAATTCGCGCAGGGCAGTGTGGATGTTTTGGGCCTCGGTGAGCGCGCGGGCGAGGGGTTGATGGTTGCAGTAGCGGTCGAGCGTGATGAGGGCGTAGGGGTGTCCGCCGAAGGTCTCTAAGGCTTCGAGCTTTTCGGCGTGGGAGGCGGCGGCGAGGTGTTGCAGCTTCTGCATGAGGCTGAGGGCTTCGGGGCGACTGAGGTCTTCGAGCGGCAGCGAGTGGATGCTGCCCAGGCGCTTGTCGTCAAGCTCGAAGAGGTAGCGGCTGGTGAAGAGGAAGTGGCTGCGCGTCGCGGTCGTCTTGACGAGCGTGGTGATGAAGGTGCGGAGGTTCTCGTCGGCGATTTGAAAGCCCGCGGCGGTGCGTTCGAGCTGGCTCTCCATGTTGTCGAAGATGAGCAGCAGCGACCACTGCGAGAGAATTTGCGCGAGGTAGTTTGCCAGAAAGTCGGGCGGCAGGGATTTGAAAAGAAGCTGCTCGAGCACGCCCACGCCCTGAGACGCGAAGTACTGGTGCAGTTTGATGATGATGGTTTCGGGCGAGAGCGCGCCGCTCGAACAGTCGAAGGCGTAGACGCCCTGAAAACGTTTCCTCAGGCGCGTGGCGACGTGGCTGACGAGCGCGGTCTTGCCGATGCCGCCGATGCCGTGGACGATGACTGCGCGCTGGTTGCGCTGGAGGATTGCGTCGCGCACCTGCCGGTACTCGCGCCGCCTGCCGTAGAAGCCGTAGCTCAGTTGCGGCAGGGGCAGGTAGAAGCTGAAGTCGAGGCGCGGCGCTTCGGCGGCGGGCGCGGGCGTGGCCTGCGTCGCCCGCAGACAGTCGGTGTTGGAGGCAAGCAGCACGGGGGCCAGCGCGTCGGCCTGAAGGTAGTGGTCGTCGTTGACGAGCAGCGCGCGCCGCGCGGCGTTGGTCGCCAGCTCCAGAGTGACCCCCGACGCGATCCTCGAATAAAAGAGTTCGGCGAACTTCAGACCGCCCGCGTCCGAGATGGAGAACTGCATGGCGACGACGGCGGGAATTTTTCGGCGCAGCAGTCCGCGCGCCATGTCGCGGAAACCCCCGACGTTGACGGTGCGCGCCGTCTGGCAGCCCGACAGAACCACGAGGCGCAGGGAGTTCTGGCCGCGTTGAAGCGACTGCAAGACCTCCGTCACCGAAGACGGGCGGCCTTTGCCCTGCGCGTCTTCGAGGAGGAGTCCGCCGCCGTTTTCGGGCGCGATGCCGTGGCCCGTGAAGTGGAAAATCTGGTAGGGCGTCTCCAGGCTGCCTTCTATGATTTCGAGCTTGGCCTCGTCCTCGAAGTCGGCGCGGATGCGCCCTTGCCCGGCGGGGTCGTTGATGGCTTCGAGCAGAATCTCCTGCTCGCGCTCGATCTGCAAGCGCGAATGCTCTTTCAAATCGAGCGGGCTGGAGACGAGCGCGAACAGCTTCAAAGGCAGCGGCACGGCTGGTAGCGCAGCCTGCGGCTGAACGTCCAGCGGCAGGCGCGTGACGGTGGTTTTCGTCCCGGCGGCGATGAACTCTTCGCCGTCGAAAAGGGTTTCCCACGCTATCGCCTCCAACTCGGTCGCGTCCGCCGCGATGCTTATGCACAGGACTAAAAACTCGTGGCGCTGCTTCTGCTCCGACCAGACGCCCGCGACTTCGGGCGTGAAGATTTGCCGATAAAGCCGGCTGCCGAACTCGCGCAGGCGTCCGACGCGCCCGGCGGGGTCTTTCGTATCAAAATCCAGCAGCTTCAACTCCGCCCCGTTCAGGAAAGAGGGTGGAAAATTGAGGTCGGCGGTCGCCAGCGGCTGCGAAGTGCCGCGCGGATAAACGTCGAGCCGGAAGCCTTCGCTCTGCTTGCGAAACTGGAAGTCCAGAGTCTGGATGAGCATTGCCCCTCCACGTCCGGGCGGGGAAACCGCGCGAAGATGAAGAACGGAAGCCAGACCCGCACGGCGTAATGATTAGCTCACACGCCGAGCCGGTCGTCGGCTTTATCAGGTATAGGCTTCACCCTCAAAGTATATGAGGCGGTGAATGTAGCGATGTCTATCTTGCGTTGCTCTGCCGCGTTCCGTAGAAAGCGTGCTGTCGGTTGAACTGTTTCGCGAGGGCGTGTAGCAATTGCCGCTTGATGAAGCTTCGACAGGATACATATAATCGCTCGCCGTGACAACAGCGCGCTCTTAACATTCCACGCCCAGAGACTCCTCGATGCCAATCGGAACAGCCTTCCACGAGAGAACGCTCCCGCTCTGCGAGAGCCTGAGCTACCGCGACTGGTCGGGCTACTATGCCGTCAGCTCTTACGAAGCCCACCACGAGCACGAGTACAACGCCATCCGCAACGCCTCGGCCCTGATAGACATCTCGCCCTTGTTCAAGTACTGCGTCGAGGGGCCGGATGCGACGCGCCTGGTCGACCGCGTCGTGACGCGCGACGTGCGCAAGGTCTCTGTGGGGCAGGTCATCTACACGCCCTGGTGCGACGAGCGCGGCCATGTCATTGACGACGGGACGGTCTCGCGTCTTGCCGAGAACAGGTACCGCTGGACGGCGGCAGACCCTTCCTTGCGCTGGCTCACACAGAACGCCGTCGGCCTCGAAGTCGAGATCGAAGACATCTCCGAATCCACCTCGGCGCTCGCGCTGCAAGGCCCGACTTCGGGCCGCCTGCTTCGGGAACTCGTGCGCGGCGCGGACATCGCGGGCCTGAAATACTTCCGCGTCGCGGCGTGCGAAATCGCGGGCGTTGCGGTGGACGTGTCGCGCACGGGTTACACGGGCGACCTCGGCTACGAGATTTGGATTCCTTCCCGTGAGGCCGTCAAGGTCTGGGACGCGCTCGTGGAAGCGGGCCGGGCTTTCGACATCCACCCGGCGGGGATGCTCGCCTTAGACGTTGCGCGCATCGAGGCGGGCTTGCTTCTGATTGACGTTGACTTCCACGGCAGCAAGAAGGCGCTCATCGAGTCGCAGAAGTATTCGCCGTTCGAGATGGGGCTGGGCCGCCTGGTCAACCTGGACAAGGCGCGCTTCGTCGGGCAGTCGGCCCTGATTGAAGAGAAGAGGCGCGGGCACGCGCGCGAGATCGTGGGGCTTGAGGTTGACTGGATAGCTGTCGAGCGTCTGTACGAGGCTGCGGGCTTGCCGCCGACGGTCTCTGGGATAGCCTCGCGCGTGGCCGTGCCCGTCTACGTTGGCGGCGCGCAGACGGGCCGCGCGACCTCAACCACCTGGTCGCCGACCTTGAAGAAGTTAATCGCGCTCGCCACCGTCCGGCGCGAACACTCGAAGCCGGGCACGCGCCTCGAAATCGAGTACACGGTCGAGGCCGTCCGCCACCGCGTCGGTGCCCGCGTCGTCAAGACCCCCTTCTTCAACCCGAAGCGAAAGACCGCGACGCCCGTCGCGTGAGAAAGCAGAAGGCAGAAGGCAGTAGGCAGTAGGCAGAAAGCAGAAGGCAGCCGGTTGAGCGTTAACGTGAGTTCCATTGATTCGCTTGACCGACTGCCTTCTGCTTACTACTTTCTGCCTTCTGCTTTCTGTCTTCCGCCTTTCGTCTTCACTCGGCGTTTGACGGTTCGCCCGTGCCGCGGCCTGCGCCGAGCGAAGCGCCGGCTATTCCTGTGACGAGGCCGATGGCGATGACGATGAGGCCGTAGAGTGCGCGCTCGTGTCGGTCGGCTCCGGCGGTCGTGGCCGAGTTGAGGAGCGCGACGGGGCCGAGGTCGTGCGGGATTGTGAAGAGGCCGACGGCGACGAGAAGGAAGCCCAAAGCGCCGACCTTCAACGGCGCGGGCGTCCTGAAGGGCCGACCGATCTTCTGCCCGACGGCGCTGCGCGTGTAGCCGTAGGAGACGTAGATCGCAAAGCCGAGCATCAGCCACCCGACGAAGCGCCACCACGAAGCCGGCGGCAGATAGACCATCAGGAAGAAGCACGACGCCACGCCGAGCACGGGGAAGAGCCACGGGCCGAGCGGCACGCGAAAAGGTCGCAGGCGTCCGGGGTCTTTGTAGCGAAGCACCGGGATGCCGATGCAGACGAGGATGAAGGCGAAGAGCGTCCCGATGTTTGTGAGGTCGACCATCTCGTCAATGCTCGCGAAGGCGGCGATGCCGCCGACGAAGATGCCCGTCAGGATCGTCGTCACGTGCGGCGTCTTGAAACGGGGATGGACGCTGGCGAACTTCGTCGGCAGAAGGCCGTCGCGCGCCATCGAGAAGAAGATGCGCGGCTGGCCGAGCTGGAAGACCAAAAGCACCGCCGTGTGCGCGATGACCGAGCCGAAGGCGACGATGGTCGAGGGCCAGTTCGTGCCCGGCGGCGCGACGCGGTCGAGCGCCATCGTCAGAGGCTCGGCCTGCTCGTTCGCCAGCTTCGTCACAAGCTCCCCGTAAGGGATGATGCCGGCGAAGACCGCGCCGACGATGACGTAGAGCACCGTGCAGATGATGAGCGACGCGATGATGCCGATGGGCAGATCGCGCGCCGGGTTCTTGCACTCTTCGGCGACCGTCGAGACGGCGTCGAAGCCGATGTAGGCGAAGAAGACGAGTGCCGCGCCCGTGAAGGTGCCGTGCCAGCCGTTCGGCTGGAACGGATGCCAGTTCTCGACCATCTGCGAGGGCGAGACGTAGTAGAGCGCCGCGCCGATGAAGAAGAGCAGCACCAGGATCTTAATCATCACCATCACGGCATTGAAGCTGGCCGACTCACGGATGCCCCAGACGAGGACGACCGTGATGACGGCGACGATGAGGAAGGCGAGGAGGTTAAAAATTATCGCGTGGCCGAAGAGGTGCGGCGCACCGCCGAAGTCCTGCGCGTACTGCGCGGGATTAGTTTCAGCTAAGGCCGCTGCCGTGCGGTAGTCGGTCGCCAGCCACAGCGGCACGTGCGCGTTGCTGCCGAGCATCTCGAAGATGTTGTCGAGGAGCGTGCGGAAGTAGTTCGCCCAGCTAATGGCGACGGCGATGTTGCCGACGGCATATTCGATGATTAAGTCCCAGCCGATGATCCAGGCGATCAACTCGCCGAGTGTGGAGTAGGAATAGGTGTAGGCCGACCCGCTAATGGGCACCATTGAGGCCATCTCCGCGTAGCAGAGCGCCGTGAAGCCGCAGACGACCGCCGTGATGACGAACGAGAGCATCAGCGATGGCCCCGCGCCGGGGCGGAACTTGTCGCCCGCTGCCGCCGTCCCGATGGTGGCAAATATCCCTGCGCCGATGATCGCGCCGATGCCTAAGAGCGTGACGTTGAATGCGCCGAGCGTGCGCCGAAGCGAAAACTGCGGGCCACCCGCCGCGGCCAGGATGTCGTCAAGGTTCTTCGTGCGAAAGAGTCCTCGAAGCAAAGTGTCGCCTCCACCTCCGACAGGATTCCGACTGCGCTTGTTTGACGAGACGCGCGGAGTTTTACACACCGGCGCGGAAAAAGGCAAAAGTAAAAGGCAAGCCGCCTTCGGCGGAAGGCAAAAGTAAAAAGGCAAAAGGCAAAAGAGAGGCTCAAAGCACTTTTTAATAAAAGTGGTTTCCGCCTACCTTTTGCCTTTTGCCTTTTTACTTTTGCCTTACTCCCCGGCCTGCTGAGTGAAGACGCTCTTGTTGACGCTCTGCGGGTTGCCGAGGACGACGAACTGGAGGTTGCGCATGTATGTGTTGGCGACGCGCTGCACGTCCTGCGGGGTGACTGCGCGGAGGCGTTCGAGGAAGGCCGCGGAGTTGCGCCAGCCGCCGCCGAGCAGCTCGTACTGCGCCAGCTCGCCGGCCTGCGCGGCGTTGGTCTCCTGCCCGAGGTAGTAGCGCGTGAGGAACTGCTGAACGGTTCCGGTCAGGTCGTCCTGCTTGACCGGCTCGCGCTGCAATTTGGTTATCTCGTCGAGCATCACCTTGACGGCTTGGTTCGGGTCGTCGGAGGTAACGTAGATGCCCCCGGTGTTCGCGCCTTCGCTGCCGAGGAAGGCGTCGGGCGCGTAGGAGAGGTTGCGGCGGACGCGCACCTCGACGTAGACGCGGTTCTGCAGGATGGATGACGCGACGCGCATCGCGTAGATGTCGGGCGAGGTCAGAGACGGCGCGGCGAAGACGCCCTTGACGTAGTTGGTCGGGATGTTGCGCGGCGTCACCGCGACCGTGGGCGCGCGGAAAGAGAGCTGCGGGACGGGGTCGGCACGATAGTCGCCGCGCGGGAGTCGTCCGAACGTGGCCTCGACCTTCTGCCTGACGGACTGCGCGTCAACGTCGCCGACGACGACGAGGAGCAGACGCGAGGTCTGCATCATCTGCTGGTGGAAACGCTTCACGTCGTCGAGCGTCAGGTGCGAGACCGACTCGGTCGTGCCGTGCGGCTCATTCAAGTAAGGGTGGCCGGCGTAGGCGGCGCGCGCCTGGAGGATGTCGAGGAAGGCGTCGGGCGTGTCCTCCTGCTGGCTCAGGGCGACGAGCAGGCGGTTCTTCACGCGCTGGAAGTCTTCCGAAGCGAAGCTGGGGTGCAGGGCCGAGTCGGCGAAGATGTCCCAGGAGCGGTCGAAGTAGCGGCGCGTGCTGCCCATCGTCAGCACGGAGTAGTCGTAGTTGATGCCGTAGGTGAGGCCCGTGCCCATGCGCGAAAGCGCGCGGCGCATCTGCTCGCGCGGGAAGCTCTGGCTCGCCTCGGTCGCCACGTCGAGCATCAACGCCTCGACGCCGGCGTTCTCCGCCGTCACGTTGCGCGAGCCGCCGCGCATGAACAGTCCGGCCACGACCGTCTGGCTGCCCTCGCGCCGCTTGACCAGAACCTTCAGCCCGTTGACTTCAAACTCGGTGACGAGCCGCAGGCTGTCGGTTACCTCGCGCGCGACCGCGGCGTCTGCGCGTGCGGCGCTGGCCGTGGGCGCGGGCGGCGTCGCGTGCGACGACTGCGACTGCGCCGTCGTCTGCGGCGCGAGCGACAAAAGGAGAAGCGCGCAGGCCAGCGACCACGCTGCGGCCCGGCGACCGAAGTCAATCGTCTCTCTCATCTTCACTTCCTTCGACACCTCGCTCAATCCTTATACTCACCTCGACGGCAACGGCGGAAGCCCGACCGCGAGTGCAAGGCAGAAGGATGAAGGATGAAGGTCGTGCTCATCGGTGCCCACTTCATCCTTCATCCTTCTGCCTTCCATTGACGCCCTCCCTGACGGTCGGGCTACTGCCTTGCTCTTACCTGCCCGACGCGGCAGCGGCGCGCGCCGTCGCGTCGCCGCCGATCAAGTCGCCCTCGGTCAGGCCCGAAGCCTTCCGAGACTCCTCGGACATCAGCGCCAGCCCGACGTGCGGCTTGCCCTGGATGTAGGTCGTCACGTAACGGCTGATGTCGGCGCGCGAGGTCGCGCGCAGGCGCTTGAGGTAGCCGCGGAAGTAGTCCAGGCCCGTCGAGGCCCACCAGAAGCTGATCGTGTGCGAATACTCCGAGAGCTTCTCGCGCGAGTAGAGGTCGTCGGCCTCGACGAGCGCCTTGGCGCTCTCAAGCTCGTCGTCCGTGAAGTAGTCGGGGTCGTTGAAGTGCGCGATCTCTTTGTAGATGGCCGCGACGGCGGCGCGCGCCTGGTCGGGCGTCGTCTGCGCGATGAGGTTGATGGGGCCGACGTTGCGCTGCGTGTAGTAGCCGAAGCCGAGGTTGGCAACAAGGCCCGTGTCGGCGAGGTCGCGCTGGAAGCGCGAGTCAGGCTGGCGCAGGATGAAGGAGAAGACGTCTGCCGCGTAAGTGGCCGCGTCGTCCTTGCCGATGGAAGGCCCCTGCCAGCCCAGCTCGATGACGACGTTGGCGACCGGCTTGGTCAGAATCGCGGCCTCGCTCTTCGGGAGCGGCGGGTGCTCGACGAGCGGGAACTCGACGAACGGGTCTTTCGCGCGCCGCGCCCAGTCGCCGAACAAGTCCTCGACGAGGCGGAAGACTTCGGGCGGGCGCACGTCGCCGGTGACGACGATGGCCGAGTTGTTCGGCACATAGTAGCGCGATTCGATGAGGCGCATCATGTCGGTCGTCGCAGAGCGCACGGTCTTGATGTCGCCGCCGGGCATCTTGCGGCTCGGATACTTGTAGAAGAGCCGCTTGTTCATCTCGTCGCCGAGGTCGCTGTAGGGGTTCGAGTCGTTGCGCTCAAGCTCGCCGACGACGACCTCCTTCTCCTGCGCGAACTGCTGCTCGTCGAAGGACTGGAAGCGGGCCTGGTCGCGCATGAAGCGCATGGCGACGGGGAAGTTCGGCGTGGTGGTGGTGAAGTAGTAGTTGACGACCTCTTCGTGCGTCTCGCCGTTGTAGACGATGCCGAGCTGGTCGATGTTGCGCAGGTAGTCGGCCTTGGCGGCGCGTTCCGGGCTGACCTTGAAGAACATGTGCTCGAAGAGGTGCGACAGTCCGTTCAGCTCCGGCGGCTCGGTGAACGAGCCGTTGCGGACGGCCAGCTCGACCGTGACGAGCGGGACGGAGTGGTCTTCCAGAACGATGACCTCCAGCCCGTTCGGCAGAATCTTGTTGACGAAGGGCGCAGCCTCGGCGAGCGGCCCCGACGGCGTGGGCGCAGACTTCTGCGGTGCCGACTGTCTGGCCGGCGCGGCTGCCTTCGTCTGTTGCGGCGCGGCGGCGGCGCGCGGCACGAAACCCTGCGCGGCGGCGGCGACGAGCGAGGCGGCGAGCGCGAAGACAAAAAGGTTACGTCTGAGCGGCATTGGCTTCATAAGACCTTCACAAATTTTCACCGGGGATGCGTCGCCTCGGTGGACACAAGCGGCGGGCGAGTCCGTCCCTCCTTGCTCTTCTGCGCCGACCCGATGTTGGCTCCCACTTTTGAGGGCGATGATAGCACGCGGGGTTGCTCTGAGGAAAAAGGCAAAAGAGGGGGTTAGGTTTTGGGTGCTGGGTGCTGGTGTGTAACTCACCAGCACCCCACACCTAGCACCCAAAACCCTCTTTTGCCTTTTGCCTTCCTCCCGCCTTTTGCCTTTTTACTTTTGCTTCTATTATTCCGTCGCTGTTCCAACTCGTTCACGCGGAGCAATACCTATGAAGAGAACCGCCGTCGCGCTCGCGTGCCTGCTCGCGCTGGCCTCGTCCGCCTTCGTCCCGCGCGCGCCGGCGCAAGGGGGCGTTGACCGTTCGCTCGAAGAAGAGATTTTTAAGATCAGGGCGATAGACCACCACGCGCACCCTTTGCGCGCCGTGCGCGAGGGCGAGGAAGACCGCGAGTTCGACGCGCTCATCCCGGACGTGCTCGAACCCGCGCCGCTGCCCGTGCGTCTCAGGCCCGACAACCCGGAGTTCATCGG
>JALZHC010000630.1 GCA_030914105.1 Acidobacteriota bacterium | reverse complement strand
CGAACTTGCGCCTGCGCACTTCGAGCACGAGCTTCCCGATCTGCCAGACGGAGAGGTGCTTCGGCCCGTCGCGCAAACCCACGCGGTCAACCGACAAGACCTCGTCGGCCACGCCCGCCAGCTCGACGACCGAAGAGGCCGCCCCGCCGACGGCGACCGTCACGCGCGCGCGCGGAAACTTCTGCCTGATTGCCGCGAGCGCGGGCAGACTCAAGACCACGTCGCCCAACTGGCCGAAGTCTATGACGAGTATGTTTCGAGGGTTGAAGCTCATTGCTCGGAATAACGGCGCGGGGGCTTGTCCGGTTTTGTCGGCGACGACCACGCCCTCCGTTTCGCCCTCGCGGCCTCCGCTTCGACGCGGACTTTGCGAACGCGCCTACTCATCCTCGTCCGTCTCTTCCTTAACGTCTTTGACCGTCACCTTCAGACTCGGATGACGCCAGCGGCCCGCGGCGACGATGTCGCGCACGGCGTCGGCGGACGATGAGGCGAAGTCATGCGCCGGCTCGTCCTCGCCCTCGACGACGAGACTGACCTTGAGGCGGACTGATTTACGCATCGCTTCTGTCGCTCCTTTCTTCTTCAGCCGCCTACCTTGTCGAGCGGCATCCACTGCCCCGCCTGGTTGACCTCGATCTGCATTACGGGGTGAATCTCCCAGATGGTCGCGCGCGTCTTGCCGACCTGGTCTGGATGTTCCGGGTCGAGCATGAGCCAGCCGCTGATGCGCACGCGCTGATCCTTCTTGACGAGCTGGCCGAGCAAGTCCGTGCGCCAGTTCGGGTGGTTGGCGCGCACGCGCGGCGTCACCTCGACGACGATTGAACGGCTGCGGTCGTCCGCGGCGTCCTTCACGAGCCAGATATGAAAGTCTCGGAACTGCGCGTCGTCTCCGTGGCAGTTCGGCGACTCCGGCCCCTCCTGCTTCGCGCCCGCGAGGTAGCCTTCGACCGAGACGGGCACGCCCTCGTAGCGTGCGACCTCGCCCAAGTCCGCCGCCGACCACTTGTCGTGCGCGGGCTGCCGCTCGACCGCCTTCGGCCAGGGCAGGTTCGCAATCGAATCGAACGCGACGGGCACATACTCGCCCTCGTCCACGCGGTTCTTCAGGCGGTTCAAGTCCGCCTGCCGCGGGTTGTCGCCCTCGCCCGGACAGCCCTGAAAGTTCATCTCCGCCGGCTGCGGCTTCACGCTCATTTCAGGCAGCGCGCCCGGCGTACCCGGCAGCACGCGCCCCGGCTTCCCCACGACGGGCGGCCCCGAAGACCCGGCCCCGCCCCCGGCCATGCGCCGACCGACGAAGCGCAGCACGGCGACGCCGAGCAGGATGAAGAGGCAGATGACGACGACGGCGGCGAAAAGGATGACCCTGTTTCTATTCATGCGTCAATCAACCTGAAAGCGCGACCCGCGCCGGTCAATGTAGAAGCGCGGCTCGCGCGCCGTTCAATTCAAAAGTGCGGCTCAGAGCACGCGCAGGTCGCGGCCCGTCATCTCGACGGGCTGGGAGAGTCCGAGCAGGCCGAGGATTGTGGGCGCAACGTCTTCGAGCGCACCGTCTTCGCGCAAGCGGAGGCCGAGCGAGTCTTCGTCAATGAGGTGGAAGGGGACGGGGTTGGTCGTGTGTGCGGTGTGGGGCTGTCCCGTCATGGGGTCAATCATCAGCTCGCAGTTGCCGTGGTCGGCGGTGATGAGGCAGCGGCCCTTTGCCGTGCGCAGCGCCTTGGTTATCCAGCCGAGGCAGGTGTCGACGTATTGGACGGCCTCGATGGTCTTCTGAAGATTGCCGGTGTGGCCGACCATGTCGGGGTTTGCGAAGTTGACGATGAAGACATCGGTCTCGCGCTCCTCGACGGCGCGGAGGATTTTGTCGGTGACTTTGAAGGCAGACATCTCCGGCATCAAATCATAAGTGGCGACCCTGGGCGAGGGGACGAGCAGACGCCGCTCGTGCGGGAACTCCATCTCTGTGCCGCCGTTGAAGAAGTATGTGACGTGGGCGTACTTCTCCGTCTCGGCGAGGCGGTAGTTGCGCACGCCAAGCGAGGCGAAGACTTCGGCGAGGATGTTCTTGTGCCGGAGCTGTGGGAAGGCGATGGGGAGGTCGAAGGTTTTGTCGTAGAGAGTGAAGCAGACGAAGTTAATCTGCGGACGGTCTGCGACGGGGAACTCGTCGAAGCCTGCGACGGCCAGCGCCCGCGTAATCTGGCGCGCGCGGTCGGCGCGGAAGTTGTAGAAGATACAGGAGTCGCCGTCTTTAATCGCAGCGACGGGCGAGCCGTCTTCGCGCGTGATGACGATTGGCTCGACGAACTCGTCGGTGACGCCGCGCTCGTAGAAGCGTCGGACTGCCGCGACCGCGTCGGTGGCGCGCTCGCCCTCGGCGCGGACGAGCAGACGGTATGCGCGCTCGGTTCTGTCCCAGCGCTTGTCCCTATCCATCGCGTAGTAGCGACCGCAGAGAGTGGCGATCTCGCCGAAACCAATCTCGGCAATCTTGTCTTCGAGCGCCCTGACGTAGAGGTGCGCGGAAGAGGGCGGCGTGTCGCGCCCGTCGAGGAAGCAGTGGACGTATGCGCGCGCAAGTCCACGCTCCTTCGCCATGCGGAGCAGCGCGTAGAGGTGTTCTTGAGAAGAGTGGACGAGGCCGTCGGACAAGAGGCCCATGAGGTGAAGCGCGCCGCCGCGCGACTTCGCGCCGTCGAACGCATTGGTGAAGGCTTCGTTTTTGAAGAACTCGCCGGTCTCAATCGAGTGGTCAATGCGTCGGATGTCGGTCATGATCACGCGGCCAGAGCCGATGTTGAGGTGGCCGACTTCGGAGTTGCCCATGATGTTTGCGGGCAGGCCGACGCATGTGCCCGAAGCCTCGATGAGCGTGTGCGGGTACTTCTCGCGAACCTCGTCGTAGAAGGGCATCTTGGCCAAGGCGACGGCATTCCCTTCGCGCGCGGGGCTATAGCCGAAGCCGTCGAGAATGATGAGCGCGAGCGGCCCTTTCTGTCTGAGCAAACCTTGCCTCCTTGATAAATGCCTTACAGTTCAATTAAAGGGATGAAAGCTAAACACAGAGCCACCAAGGACGCGCGTACAGAACCGCGAGCGGTAGCGAGCGGGGGGCAGTTCCGCCAGACACGCCCTCATCGCATCGCAGCCCCGCGAGGCTTCCGCTCGCGGTTCTGTACTTCGTGCCTCCGTGATTAATATCTCCTGCCATACGTCCGACCGGAACTCGTTAAAGGATGACGAGCATGAGCGGCTACTCCGTCGCGCGGAAGCGCGTGCCGCAGGCCGCGCATTGCCAGAGGTGCCTGGTGCCGCTGATGGGGAT
>JALZHC010000629.1 GCA_030914105.1 Acidobacteriota bacterium | reverse complement strand
GTCCATCACGCGCCCCTCGTAGAGAACCATGCCGAGCGACTGAATCATGCCGCCGTTAATCTGGCTCTCGATGGCGAGGCGGTTCAAAGGCAGGCCCACGTCCTGCACCTGAACCATCTTGACGGCGCGCACGTGTCCGGTCTCCACGTCCACCTCGACCTCCGCGAAGACCGCGCCGTGCACGCCGTTCGCCTGTAGGTTCTCCTTCCAGACGCCGTGCGCCGCGACGCCCGAAGCGGGCAGCGCCGCGCACGCCTGCTTCCAGTTGAGCGACCGTCCGCCCGCGCTCACGCGCCCGTTCTCAAACTTCAACTCTTCGGGCTTCGCGCCTCCGAGCAGCGGCGCGACCTTCGCGGCGACGGCGAGCCGCGCGCCCACCGCCGCGTCTTTGACCGAAGGCGAGAGCGACGCCGAAGTGGTCGAGCCGCCCGAAGAGTTCGCCGAGCCGAGGCGAGAGTCGCCGATGCGCTCGGCCACGTCGTTCATTCCGAGGCCCAACTCTTCGGCGACGATAGCGCGCGCAAACGTGCGCGTCCCCGTGCCCAAGTCCTGCGAGCCGACAGCGACTGTGACCGAGCCGTCGCGCGCAACCGTCACGTCAACCTTACATTGGTCGTTGCCGCCGCCGCCCCATGTGCCGACGGCGCAGCCGATCCCGCGCTTCAAAGGCCCCGCGCCTGCGCCCGGCACACGGTTGCGGCGCTCCCAGCCGATCTCGCGCGCGCCGCGTTCGAGCTGACGGTGGTAGACCGTGTCCTTCAAATTCTTCTTGCGGAACTCGACGGGGTCGAGGCCGAGCTTGTAGGCCAGCTCGTCCATCAGAGACTCCATCGCGAAGTTCGACTGCGGGTGGCCGGGCGCGCGCATGGCGCGCGAGGCGTCCTCGTTGGTGTGGACGGAGTAGACCTCTCGGTAGACGTTCGCCGCGCTGTAGATGTAAGGCTGCGGGGCCTGCGAGCCGCGGCCCAATCCGCCCAGGCGGTACTGCGTCGCGCGCAGGGCGACGAGCGTGCCGTCGCGCGTCGCGCCCGCCTTCAGCTTCTGCCACGAGCCGGAGCGGTTGCCGGCGAGCAGGAACTCGTCCTTGCGCGTGAGCATCAGGTGGACGGGCGCTTTCGCCTGCTTCGCGAGCTGGCAGGCGAGCGTGCCCTCGATGCCGATGCCGAACTTCGAGCCGAAGCCGCCGCCCATGTGCTCGACGATGGCCGTGACGGCGCTCTCCTTGAGGCCCAGCTCCTGCGCCGCGTCCGAAGGTATCGTGAACGTGCCTTGCGTCGAGGCGTAGACCGTGGCCGCGTCGCCGCCGCGGTACTCGACGACGTTGCCGTGCGTCTCAAGGCAGGAGTGATGGAGCATCGGCGTGCGGTACTCGGCCTCGACCACCGCGTCGCACCCGGCGAAGGCCGCGTCGGTCTTCACCGCGTCGCCGCGCTTCTCGCGCTCTTCGACGTTATGCTCCTTCGGGTCGGGCGTGACCTTCGGCGCGTCCTCCTTCAAAGCGTCCTCCGCGCGGATGACGTGCGGCAGAACTTTGTACTCGACGCGGATGGCGCGCGCCGCGTCCTCGGCGATCTCCGGCGTGACGGCGGCGACCGCCGCGACGGGCTGGCCGGCGAAGAGCACGATCTTACCCGCGCCCGCGCCTTCGGCCCCGCCCGCTTCGGTGCGGTTCTTCTCGGCGGCCTCGCCCGCGGCCTTGTTGCTGCCTTCGACGACCTCTTCGTCGGTCGCGCCGACGATGGCGCGCACGCCCGGCATCCGCCGCGCCGCCGAGGCGTCAACGCGGAGCACCAAGGCGTGCGCATGCGGCGAGCGCACGACCCGCCCGTAGAGCATCCCTGGGAGCCGCCGGTCGTGTGTGTACTTGGCCGCGCCGCTCACCTTGACGGGCGCGTCAACGCGCGTCAGGCGGTGGTTCAAGAGCCTGTGGGAGTCGTTCGGCCCCCAGGCCGGCCCACCCTCGTCGTCAACCTCAATCTCGACCATCGTCTCGACGCCGTTAACGACCCTCGGCACCTTGACCTTCTTCTTCTTCGGTGTCTGCATGGCTCACTCCGTTCGCAGTGAATCGTGAATCGTAAATCGTGAATAGTGCTTGAGCATCGCTCGACGTGAGCTGTAAATCGTAAGTCCCGCGGGCTTGAGACTATTTACGATTCACGATTTACGATTTACGTCTTTAGCGGCTGCCAGCGCCGCCTCGAAGACGCGCGGGTAGGTTCCGCAGCGGCAGAAGTTTCCTTTGCAGGCCTCGCGCACTTCTTCGAGCGTCGGGTTCGGGTTCTTCTTCAGATAAGCCGAGACGGTCGTGACGAAGCCGGGCGTGCAGAAGCCGCACATCAGCGCGTCGTGCTCGACGAAAGCCTTCTGCACGCCGCTCAGGCTCTCAGGCGTGCCCAAGCCCTCGACCGTCATTAACTTCTTGCCGGCGGCATCCGCCGCGAGCACGAGGCAGGAGTAAACCGCACGGCCGTCCATCAGCACCGTGCAAGCGCCGCACGTCCCCATGTCGCAGACGAGCTTCGGCCCCGTGAGCGGCGGGTCGAGGTTGTTGCGCAGGGCGCTCAAAAGCGTCGTGCGCGGCTCGACACGGACGCTACGCCGCTGCCCGTTCACGTCGAGCACGACATTCAACTCGCCCGCGACCGTGCTCGTGCCCGCTTCGCCCGCGGCGTCCGCCTCCGCATCCTTCCTGAGCAGAAGGTGGTCGGCCAACGCCGCGCCGGCCCCGGCGACGCCGACGCCCTTGAGGAAGCGCCTCCGGCTTGGGTCGTGTTGCAGGCTCTTCTTCTGCCCTTCGTCATGCTCGTCTGCCATCATCACCTCCTTCGCACACGCGGCAACCGACTTCAGGCTTTTGCCCTGAGAGTAGAGAAGCCCGCGCCCCTTCGTCAACTAACGCGCGCCGCCCTTCGACTAATCCGCGCCGCGCGGCCCCCTGACCGTGTTGCGCAGCGTGCCGAGCCGTTCGACGGAGACCTCAAAGACGTCGCCGTCTTTCAGAAGCACCGGCGGCTTGCGGAAGAAGCCGACGCCTTCGGGCGTGCCCGTGGCGATCACGTCGCCGGCCTCCAGCGTGATGCCCTGCGAGATGTAGGAGACGAGGTAGGGCACTTTGAAGATCATCTTGGCCGTCGTCGAGGACTGCATCGTCTCGCCGTTCAAGCGTCCTTCAATTTTGAGCGCGTGCACGTCCGCGATTTCGTCGCGCGTGGTGATGAAGGGGCCGAGCGGGGCGAACGTGTCGAGGCCCTTGCCGCGCACCCACTGGCCGTCGCCGCGTTGCAGGTCGCGCGCGGTCACGTCGTTAATCAAGGTGTAGCCGAAGACGTAATC
>JALZHC010000109.1:2384-8502 GCA_030914105.1 Acidobacteriota bacterium | reverse complement strand
ATTCCCGCCTGAGCGGCGTCACGCCGCCAAATTTTCTATTTACCATTTACTATTTACCATTTACCATTCACGGGCATGGAGCAACTACTCACGCAGTTCCTCGAACACCTGCGCTACGAGCGCAACGTCAGCGAGCACACGCTCAGGAACTACGCCATCGACCTCGGACAGTTCCTCGAACACCTCGCGCCCGCAGACCCCTCGACCGGCACGCGCCGCGAACTCAACATCAAAGACATAGACCACATCACCATCCGCGAGTGGCTCTCGGAACTACATGCCGCGCAGAAGAAGAAGACCTCGATTGCGCGGAAGCTCGCCGCCCTG
Source organism: Acidobacteriota bacterium (assembly GCA_030914105.1). Classification (GTDB taxonomy): domain Bacteria; phylum Acidobacteriota; class Blastocatellia; order Pyrinomonadales; family Pyrinomonadaceae; genus QHXN01. The sequence goes on along the minus strand of JALZHC010000109.1, from coordinate 8,175 downwards.
AGAACCTTCTTCCAGTTCCTCATGCGCGAGGGCGTGGTCGAGCTGAACCCTGCGAAGCTGGTCTCGACGCCGCGGCTGGAGAAGAAGCTTCCGAACCACCTCTCGGTCGAGGACGCCGTCCGCTTCATCGAAACGCCGGACGTTTCGACCGACCTGGGAAAGCGCGACCGCGCCATCCTGGAGATGCTCTACGGCACAGGGATGCGCGTCTCGGAGCTGACGAAGCTCAACCTGCACGACGTTGACTTCCGCAACCGCACGGCGCGCCTCAAAGGCAAGCGACGCAAGGAGCGCATCGTGCCCTTCGGCGAGCCTGCGCTCCACGCGCTGATGAGGTATCTGACGGAGGTGCGCCCGGCCTTCCTCAACAACGCGCCGCTGGCCGAGCGCGACACCGACGCGGTCTTCCTCAACTACCAGGGCACGCGCATCACCACGCGCTCGGTCGGGCGCATGGTTGACAAGTACATCGTGCAGTGCGCGGGCATCCATAACATCAGCCCACATGCCCTGCGCCACTCTTTCGCCACGCATCTGCTCGACAGCGGCGCAGACCTTCGCGACATCCAGGAACTGCTCGGCCACGCGCGCCTCTCCACCACACAAATCTACACGCACGTCTCGATGGAGAAGCTCATCGAGGTCTACGACAAGGCGCACCCGAAGGCTTAAAAGCAGTGACAAGTGAAAAGTGACGAGCTAAAGCGTTTGCCTTAGCTCGTCACTTGTCACTCGTCACTGCTTTAAAGTGTGGCGTGCTCGTCTTCGCCCGCGTTTGATTCGACGATTGCCTGGCACTCGGCGTCGTAGCGCGCGGTGGGGAGGGCTTCGAGTCGGCGTTCGGGAATCTCTCTGCCGCAGCGGGCGCAGACGCCGTAGCTGCCCTCGTCAATGCGCATGAGGGCCTGATCTATGTCGGCGACGAGCTGCGACTCGCGCTCGCTGAGGCGGTACTCGATCTCCTGGCTCAAGTCCTTGACCGACTGGTCGGCCACGTCCTTGACGCCGTCGTCGGTGGCCGCGTTTTCGAGCGCGTCCGACTGATTCTCGCGCGCCGCCTCGGTACGCTGGCGCAGTTGTTGGGTGAGCACGCGTCGGTAGTGTTCCAGCTTCTCGGCGTCCATCGGATGATTGCCCCCTGCTAATTATTCTGTGTCGGTTAGCGAGCCGGGAGAGTATAGCACGCGGCCTCGCCCGCCTCACATTCGAGCCGAAGCGGCGCGCGCGCGCGTCACTCTCGCGCGCCGCCGCAGAGGAGTTCGGCGGCGAGCAGAGGGATGGTCAGCTCGTGGTGGCCCGTGACGTTGAAGCCGCGGCCCGCGCCGCCGCTCGTGGGGCGTCGGACGACGTTCGTGAGCGGGCGGTAAGACTGTATGAAGTCGAAGTTGGCGGTCGTGAAGTCTTCGAGCGCGTGGCCGAGGTTGCGCACGAGCGTCACGCACTTGAGGAAGACTTCCGGCAACACGACCGCGGAGCCGATGTTCAGGTAGACGCCGCCGCCGCTCATGCGCCGAACCATTTCGGCGAGCAGGCGAAAGTCCGTGTGCGTCGTCGCGCCCAGAGAAGCGCCGTCGGCGCGCGGGTGGAAGTGCGCGATGTCCGCGCCGATGGCGAGGTGCGCCGTGAAGGGCACGCGCGTCTGGTAAGCCGCGCAGAGCAGAGACAACTCCGCGTGCTTCGGCTTCGACGCCGAGAGCGCCCGGCCTAATGCTTCACCCAAGCCAACAAGGTCGCGCGCGCCCTCGCGCGCCGCCTCGTTCAAGAGTCTGCCCGTCTCCTCCGCCGCGCCGAACGCTCCCGCGCCCAGAGTCGCGTCAACGTCTTCCGAAGTCGAGCCGACCAAAGCGATCTCGGAGTCATGAACCAGCACCGACCCGTTCGCCGCGATGGTGTTAACAAAGCCGCGCCGCATCAGCTCGATGATGAGCGGCGCGAGGCCGACCTTCACGACGTGACCGCCGACGCCCCAGATGATCGGCTTGCCCAACTCGCGCGCGCGCCGCATCTGCGCGGCCAGCCCGCGCAAAGACTGCACGGCCAGGATGTTCGGCAGGCTTGCCAGAAACTCGCGCAAGGTCGAGTCCGCCTCGAAGGGCTGCGCGAAGTCCTCGACCGCGACCTTGCTCGGTCGCTCCGCGAGCGGATACGTGCTCACGCCTTCGAGTCCGAGCGGCTTAATGTCTTCGTAGATGGACACTCCGGAATGCCCCTCTTAGTCCGCGGCTTGAAGGAACGGGGCGGAGTATATCACGTGGCGTCTTTGCGTCGGCCACGCGTCGTAGCTTTGCCGTCGGCGGTGATGCGCTTGGAGTCTTTGCCGTTTGCTTGCGGCTGGCCGTTGCCGTTTGCGGCGTGGCCGTTGAGGAGCGGGCGCAGCGCGTGGCCGGTGTGGGACTTGCGGACGCGGGCGACCTCTTCGGGCGTGCCGGCGGCGACGACGCGACCGCCCTGCGCCCCGCCTTCGGGGCCGAGGTCGATGATGTGGTCTGCGCTCTTAATCACGTCGAGGTTGTGCTCGATGACGATGACGGTGTTGCCGAGTGAGACGAGGCGCTGGAGAACGTCGAGCAGCTTGTGCACGTCTGCGAAGTGGAGGCCGGTGGTCGGCTCGTCGAGGATGTAGATGGTTCTTCCGGTCGCGCGCTTCGAGAGCTCGCGCGCGAGCTTGATGCGTTGGGCTTCGCCGCCCGAAAGCGTTGTGGCCGACTGGCCGAGCTTGATGTAGCCGAGGCCCACGTCGAGGAGCGTCTGGAGCTTCTGCTTGATCTGCGGGATGTTCTCTAAGATGGGCAGCGCCTCTTCGACCGTCGTGTCCAGAAGCTCCGCGATGGACTTGCCCTTGTACTTGACCGAGAGCGTCTCGCGGTTGTAGCGCGCGCCGCGGCAGACGTCGCAGAGGACATAGACGTCGGGCAGGAAGTTCATCTCGATGCGCTTCATGCCGTCGCCCTCGCAGGCCTCGCAGCGCCCGCCCTTGACGTTGAAGGAGAAGCGGCCCGGCTTGTAGCCGCGCTCGCGCGATTCGGGCAGCATCGCGTAAAGCTCGCGGATGGGCGTGAACAGTCCCGTGTAGGTCGCGGGGTTCGAGCGCGGCGTGCGACCGATGGGCGACTGGTCAATCTCGATCACCTTGTCAACATTTTCGAGACCTTCAATCGCGTCGAACTCGCCAGGCTCTTCCAGAGAGCCGTAGATGTGGCGCGCGAGCGCGCGGTAGAGTATGTCATCGACGAGCGTTGACTTGCCGGAGCCGGAGACGCCCGTGACGACCGTGAGCAGGCCGAGCGGGAACGTGACGTCAATGTGCTTGAGGTTGTTGGCGCGCGCGCCGCGCACGGAGACCGAGAGGCCGTTGGGCGCGCGCCGCTTGTCTGGAACCTCAATCGAGAGCTTGCCGCAGATGTACTGGCCGGTGACGGAAGCCTCGTTGCAGGCTACGTCTTCGGGCGTGCCGGCGGCGACGACGCGGCCGCCGTGCGCGCCTGCCGCGGGGCCGAGGTCAACGACGTAGTCGGCGCGGCGGATGGTCTCTTCGTCGTGCTCGACGACCAGCACGGTGTTGCCGAGGTCGCGCAGCGCCGAGAGCGTCTCCAAAAGCTTCTGGTTGTCGCGCGGGTGGAGGCCGATGCTCGGCTCGTCTAAAACATAGAGGACGCCGCGAAGCTGCGAGCCGATTTGCGTGGCGAGGCGGATGCGCTGGCCTTCGCCCCCCGAAAGCGTGGCCGAGGCGCGGTTGAGCGTGAGGTAGCCGAGGCCGACGGTTGAGAGGAAGCGCAGGCGGTTTCTGATTTCGCGCAGGACGAGGCCGGCGATCTGCGACTCGCGCTCGTTGAGCTTGAGATGGTCGAAGGCCGCGACCGCTTCTTCAATCGGAAGCTCTGTGTAGTCGGCGATGCCGCGGCCTCCGACGCGCACGGCCAGAGATTCGGGTTGCAGGCGCTTGCCCAAACATTCGGGACACGTGACGGGCGAGACCAACTCTTCGAGCGCCTCACGCACGCGCTCGCTCGGAGGGTTGTGCATCCGCTCGGAGAGGTGGCGCACGGCCCCCTTCCAGTCGCTGTCGTAGCGATAGAGTCCCTGCCGGAAAGCTATCTGCCCCTCGACGCCCTGGAAGAAAGCCTCGCGGACTTGGCGGGGCAGCTCGGCGAAGGGAAGTTGCGGGTCGGCCTTGAAGTGCTCGATGACGGCGACGAGCGCTGACTTTAAATAAGCCGCGCCCTGCTTGTCGGCGGCGGCCAGCGGGAGGAAGAGTTTGTCTGCGCGCTCGGTGGCGTCCGAGACGATCTTGGCCGGGTCAACTTCGAGCACCATGCCGAGGCCGTGGCAGCGCTTGCAAGCGCCGTAGACCGAGTTGAAGGAGAAGGAGCGCGGCTCCAGAGGCGGAACGTTAATCCCGCAGTTCACGCAGGCCATCCGCTCCGAGTAGAGTTTCTCTTCGCCGTCGACGACCGAGATGAGAACCGCGCCGCCCGTCAGCTTCAGCGCCGTGCGGACGGATTCGGTGAGGCGCTCGCCGATCCCTTGCTTGATGAGCAGGCGGTCGACGACGGCCTCGATGGTGTGGTTGCGACGCTTGTCGAGCTTGATCTCCTCGTCCAAAGAGACCAGCTCGCCGTCCACGCGCGCGCGCAGGAATCCGTCCTTCGCAAGCTTCTCAAGCTCCTTGCGGAACTCGCCCTTGCGGCCCCGAACGACCGGCGCGAGCACCATCACGCGCTCGCCTTCGGGCATCGAAAGGACGCTCTGAACTATCTGCTCAACCGACTGCCGCGTGATCGGAGCGTCGCAGATGTGGCAGTGCGGCTGGCCGACCGAGGAGAAGAGCAGGCGCAGGTAGTCGTAGACTTCAGTGACCGTGCCCACGGTCGAGCGCGGGCTGCGCGAGACCGTCTTCTGCTCGATGGAGATGGCGGGCGAGAGGCCGTCAACGGAGTCGACGTCGGGGCGCTCCAGCTGGTCGAGGAACTGCCGGGCGTAGGCCGAGAGCGACTCGACGTAGCGGCGCTGCCCTTCGGCGTAGATCGTGTCGAAGGCGAGCGAGGACTTGCCGGAGCCGGAGAGTCCGGTGATGACCGTCAGGCGGTCGCGCGGAATCTCGACGCTGATGTCCTTCAGGTTGTGCTGGCGCGCGCCGCGCACCGTGATGCGGTCTATCGCCATTGCCTAAAACTCGTCCCGCGCCTTACAGTGATGAATCTCGCGCCGCGCGGAAACGATGATTGTAAACGAGGCACGGGGGACGGGCAAGCGAGCCGCCGGAAGTTCGATAATCGGGCCGGAATTTGCGGAACAGACAACCGGCGGCGGCGTTTGATGCCTCTGAAAACTCAGAACGACCGACACCTTTCAGAAAGGCTTAATCCTCCGATGCTCTCCTTACGACTTCGCCGCCCCGCGACCTCTCTCCTGCTCACCGCGCTCGTCCTCTGCCTCCAGCCCGCGGCGCGCGCGCAAGTGAAGGAGCAGGCGGCGCAGCCGATCTTCTGCGACCCGCCGCGCGCACTCGTGCTCGTCCGCATGCAGTTGTCGGAGTCGAAGGCTTTCACAGACCCCGTCAAGCGCATCAGCGTGATGACGCGCGCCGCAGACCTCCTCTGGGCCGACGAGCGCGAGACGGCGCGCGACGTCTTCGCCGAAGCCTTCGACCTCGCCTCCGCGCACTTCCGCGAGCACGGCGACGAGGTGCGGCACGAGCAGACGCGCGCCGACAGCAAAATGCCGGGGCTGACCTACGAGGTTCCCGACCAGCGCTTCGTCGTGCTGCGCGCCATCGCCCGCCGCGACGCGG
>JALZHC010000109.1:0-2374 GCA_030914105.1 Acidobacteriota bacterium | reverse complement strand
AGTCGAAGAACAAGGAGGCTGCCGCGAGCAGCAACCGCCGGCCCGTCGGCGCGAAGCTCCTCAGCTTCGCCGAGACGCTCCTGCCCAATGACTTTCAGACCGCCCTCGCAGTCGCGCGCACGACCTTTCGCGACCCCGCGACCATGTACCTGCCGCACTTCCTCTTCGAGGTCGCCAAGATTGACCGCGCCGCGGCGGACGCGCTCTACAGAGAAGCCTTCGCGGCCTACGCCGAGCGCGACACGGCCTCGCTCGCCTACCTCTCTCAATACCCCTTCGCGCTGGAATACCCGGTCGTGCCTTCGCTCGGTTACATGTACAGCGCGCCGCCTAAGGGCTTCGTCGGCGACCCGGAGATGCAGCGGCAGTACGTCGCGGCCTACCTCGGCCTCGCCGAGCGTCGGCTTGCGGCGCTCGCGCAACAGCCTCCGACCGACCCAAGTCCCGGCAGGCAGAGCGAGCCGGACATGATTTACGAGGCGCTGCACGCGCTCGAAGCGCTCTACGGCCCGCGGCAGCCCGCGGCGCTCGAACGCATCACGGCGCTCGAAGGCCAGGCCGTCGTCCTGCTCTCGCCGGAGCGGCAGCACGCCGTCGCGGCGGAAGCGACACGCGCGTCCGAGCCGACGGAAAGCGCGGGCGGAGGCGGCGACCCCTTCGACAACATGATCGAGCAGGCCGGGCGGCAGGCCGACCCAGGCCGACGCGACCACAGCATCACCGTCGCCATCGTCGCCAGGGGCGAGATCGAAGACGTGGACAAGGTCGAGGACGCGGCGCGGAAGATCGGCGACACGGAGACGCGCAGCGAGGTTCTCAACTGGTTCTACTTCATGCGCGCGCAGGCGGCGGTCAGGGGCGGCGCGCTCGACGAAGCGCGCAAGCTGGCCGAGCGCGTCGAGGCGCTCGACGAGCGCGCGCTGCTCTTCCTCCAGATCGCCGAAGAGGGTTTGAAGCGGGCCGGCGACCGCGGACGCGCCGCCGAGCTTTTGGACGCGGTCGTCGCCGCGGCAGATAAGGCCCCTGAGACGGAGGCGAAGGCGCGCACCCTGCTCGGCGTCGCACACCTCTACTCGAAGCTCGACCAGGTGCGCGCGCTCGAAGTCATGGGCCTGGCCGTGAAGACCGTCAACCGGCTGCGCGACCCCAACCTCGCCTCGGCGTATCTCATGCGCCGGATTCAGGGCAAGGACTTCGGCATGTACATGTCCCACCCGATGCCCGGCTTCAGTCTTGAGAACTCCTTCCGCGAGCTGGGCGCGCACGACTTCGAGGGGACAATCTCGGCGGCCAACAACCTCGACGACAAATACCTGCGCGCCGTCGGCATCCTCGCCGTCGCCGCGCGCTGCCTCGAAGACGCGCAGAAGCCTTCGACGCGCAAGCCCGCCAGGCCGACGCCCGCGCCGAAGAAGACGGACGCGCCGCAGAAGCCCGACGCCCAAACGACGCCGAACAAGCCGGCCCCGGCCTTGTCTTGACACCCTTCGCGCGCGGCTCCTAAACTCCGCCTCGTAAGAGAACCACTGCGAGCCGAACGTCTGGAGACGAGAGCAGGGAAGAGGCGTGCTTAATCTTCCAAACACACTGACGCTGTCGCGCATCTTCCTCGTCCCTGTGCTCGTCGTCGTCCTGCTCACGCCGTTCTCGGAGAACTGGTTCGGCGTGCAGCGCCACTTCCTCGGCGTCGCGCTCTTCCTCGGCGCGGCCTTCACAGACTACCTCGACGGGCAGATCGCGCGCCGCCGAAAACAGATTTCGCGCCTCGGCATACTGCTCGACCCCATCGCCGACAAGCTGCTCATCAGCGCCGCGCTCATCTCGCTCGTCGAGAACCGGCTCGCGCCCGCCTGGGCCGTCTGCATCATCGTCGGGCGCGAGTTCGCCGTCTCGGGCTTGCGCAGCGTGGCCGCCGCCGACGGCGTGGTCATCTCGGCCTCGCGGATGGGGAAGTTCAAGATGGCGGCGCAGGTGCTGACGGTCGCGCTCCTCATCGCGTCGAGCACGGGGGGCGCGCCGCCCGTGGCGAACTTCGGCCACGCCTTCCCGGCCATACAGTTCTGGACGGTGCCGGAGCTGCGCGCCGCGCTCGGCCACCTCTTCCGCGGCGGCCGCGTGACGGGGACGGACTGGCAGGTGCTGCTCTACGCGGCCGGGCGCGCGATGCTCTGGGTCGTCGTGCTCTCGGCGTGCCTGTCGATGTACGAATACTTCCGCGCCTTCTACCGCGCCGCGCTCGAGCGCTCCGCCGCCGAACGTGACGCCGCCCGCGCCCCGCTCGCGCCCTCCGCCGCCGCGCGCACGCCGACGCCCAACCGTTAAAGAGATTGGCCACGGAGGCACAGAGGCACAGAGGATGAGAAAGGGTTAAGAC
>JALZHC010000628.1 GCA_030914105.1 Acidobacteriota bacterium | reverse complement strand
GACGAAGGGCGCGGAGTACGAGACCATCGAGATTCCGGAAGACCTCAGAGAGCGCGCGCAGGAGATGCGCCACAAGCTCTTGGAAGCCGCCGCCGAAGTTGACGAGACTCTGATGGAGCAGTACCTCGAAGATGAGGGCGCTTCCTTCACCGAAGAGCAGATTCGCGCGGCGCTCAGGAAGGGCACAATCGGCATCAAGCTCGTCCCCGTCGTCACCGGCTCCGCCTTCAAGAACAAGGGCGTGCAGACGCTCCTCGACGCCGTCGTGGACTACCTGCCCTCGCCGCTCGACATCCCCGCCATCGAAGGCACAAATCCGAAGACCGGCGAGACCGAGCAGCGCCCGGCAGATTCCAGCGCGCCTTTCGCCGGGCTGGTCTTCAAGATCATGGCCGACAAGCACCTCGGCCAGCTCTCGTTCGTCCGCATCTATTCGGGCACGGTCAAGAGCGGCTCCTACGCCTACAACTCTGTGAAGGGGACGAAGGAGCGCGTGGGCCGCCTCATGCGGATGCACGCCAACAAGCGCGAGGACATTGACGAAGCGAGCGCGGGCGAAATCATCGCCATCGGCGGCATGAAGCAGGTGACGACGGGCGACACGGTCTGCGACGAGAACAAGCCGATTGTCCTCGAAGCGATGGAGTTCCCCGCGCCCGTCATCCGCGTCGCCGTCGAGCCGAAGACGCGCGCCGACCAGGACAAGCTCGGAACCGCCCTTTCGCGTCTCGCGCAGGAAGACCCCAGCTTCAACGTCTCGACCGACCAGGAGACCGGCCAGACAATCATCGCCGGCATGGGCGAACTGCACCTCGAAATTATCGTCGACCGCATGAAGCGCGAGTTCGGCGTCGAGGCCAACGTCGGCAAACCGCAGGTCGCTTACCGCGAGACAATCACGCAACCGGCGAAGGGCAAGGAAGTCTACAAGCGGCAGACCGGCGGTCGCGGACAGTTCGGCCACGTCGAGCTGGAGATCGAGCCGGCGCCGGGCGAGGGCTTCGTCTTCGAGAACAAGATCACGGGCGGCGTCATCCCGCGCGAGTTCATCAAGCCGACCGAAGAAGGCGTCCACGATGCGATGGAGCGCGGCTTCCTCGCCGGCTACGAGCTGGTGGACATACGCGTCAAGCTCGTCTTCGGCTCGTACCACGAGGTTGACTCCGACGAGCGCTCGTTCCACATCGCCGGCTCCCTGGCGTTTCAGGACGCCGTGAAGAAGGCGAAGCCGGTGCTTTTGGAACCCATCATGCGCGTCGAGGTCGTGACGCCGGAAGAGTACATGGGCAGCGTCAACGGCGATTTGAATCGGCGTCGCGGGCAGATCGAGAAGATGGAGCAGCGTCCGGGCGGCGCGCAGGTCGTTACGGCCTACGTCCCGCTCTCCGAGATGTTCGGCTACACCACAGACCTGCGCTCGATGACGCAGGGCCGCGCCACCTCGACGATGCACTTCGAGCGCTACGACCAAGCGCCGAAGAACATCGCCGACGAGGTGATAGCGAAGGTTCAGGGAGTCGCCAAGTAAATTGACGATTGATTCAATGGGTCATTGAATCAATGAACAAATGAACCAGTTTCGTTAAGGAGCGAGAGAAACATGGCGAAGGAGCGATTCGACCGGTCGAAGCCGCACGTCAACATCGGCACCATCGGCCACGTCGACCACGGCAAGACCACTTTGACGGCGGCCATCACCAAAGTCTTGGCCAAGCATAACCCGAAGATCTCATTCCGCAGTTTCGACTCCATCGATAACGCGCCCGAAGAGCGTGCCCGCGGCATCACTATCGCCACTGCCCACGTCGAGTACGAGACCGGGAACCGCCACTACGCGCACGTCGACTGTCCCGGCCACGCCGACTACGTCAAGAACATGATCACGGGTGCCGCACAGATGGACGGTGCGATCCTGGTGGTTGCCGCCACTGACGGCCCCATGCCGCAGACCAGAGAGCACATCCTGCTGGCACGCCAGGTCGGCGTGCCCGCCATGGTCGTCTTTATGAACAAGGTCGACGCTGTCGATGACCCGGAGCTCTTAGACCTCGTCGAGCTGGAAGTCCGAGAGCTGCTCTCGACTTACGAGTTTCCCGGTGACGACATTCCAGTCGTGCGCGGCTCGGCTTTGGGCGCTCTAAACGGCGAGCCGGAGTGGGAGAAGACGGTCGAGAACCTGATGGCCGAGGTGGATTCATACATTCCGACGCCGGCCAGAGACACGGACAAGCCCTTTTTGATGCCTGTGGAAGACATCTTCACCATCCAGGGGCGCGGGACGGTGGCGACGGGTAGGATCGAGCGAGGCCGCGTCAAGGTCAACGAGGCGGTCGAGATCATCGGCATCCGACCGACCCGCAATACGGTGGTGACTGGAGTGGAGATGTTCAAGAAGCTGTTGGATGAGGGGGTGGCGGGAGATAACGTGGGGTTACTCCTCAGAGGCGTGGAGCGCAGAGACGTCGAGCGTGGGCAGGTGATCGCCAAGCCGGGCAGCATTACGCCGCACACGAAGTTTCGGGCCGAGGCGTATGTGTTGACGAAGGAGGAGGGGGGGCGTCACACGCCGTTCTTTACGGGGTATCGGCCGCAGTTCTACTTTCGGACGACGGATGTGACGGGGGTGGCGCACTTGCCGGAGGGGGTGGAGATGGTGATGCCTGGGGATAACGTGGCGATGGAGGTGGAGTTGATCACGCCGATTGCGTTGGAGAAGGGGCTCCGCTTCGCCATCCGTGAGGGTGGGAGGACGGTGGGGGCCGGGACTGTCTCCGATATCATCGAGTAGCCGACGGCAAACGCCCTGACTTTCAGCCGGAGACGAAGAGCGAAGGCTGGAGGCGTTGATTGTAAGGCCGAGAGTTGAAAGCTTGAGAGGTAAGTTATGCCGCGCGACAACATCGTGTTGCAGTGCACCGAGTGCAAGAGCCGCAACTACGTGACGACGAAGAATAAGAAGACGACGCCGGAGCGCCTGGAGTTCAGGAAGTTCTGTCGCCGCTGCCGCCAGCACAGGGCGCACAAAGAGACTAAGTAGGAAGGATGAAGGCTGCAAGGATGAAGGTAAGGGAGTTCGTCCTTACTTCATCCTTCACCTTGCAGCCTTCGTCCTTTCGCGGAGGGGTATAGTGTCAATGGTCAGCACGTCGGTCTCCAAAACCGAAAGTCCGGGTTCGAATCCTGGTACCCCTGTTTGCACGGAGCCGGCGTCGGGGAAGTGAAGTTCAGGTGTCGAGGAGAGAGGAAGAGCAGATGACCGCAGGCCATGACGAGCCGGAGTCGGCAGCCGCCGGGACGACGGGCGGCGCGGCCCCGCGCATGGCGCGTTACGGCGAGGGGCGCGAGGG
>JALZHC010000108.1 GCA_030914105.1 Acidobacteriota bacterium | reverse complement strand
GAGTGGGCCGGCTCAATCGGCTACGTCCAGTCGCTCTTAGACAACGTGCTGCCGACGCTCTCCGACCCCGTCGCACTCGTCTGCGGCTCGCGCGAGATGATCGAGCAGACGCGCGACCGCCTCCACGAGATGGGCTTCGAGCCGGAGAGGATTCTGACGAACTACTGAAGAAACACTACGGAGGCATAAAGACGAAAGCCACGCTCCTTTGAGAAGCGTGGCTTTCGTCTTTATCAAGCGCGGGCTGCTTACTGCTGCTTCGCGCCCGGCTGCTTCGCGTTCTGCTCGACCAACTGTTCGAGCGCGGCGAGGCGCTGCTCTAACGAGTTGACTTTGGTGCGGAGCTGCTCGACCTCTTCGGTCTTCTGCTGGAGTTCGAGCGTGCGCGCGTCGAGCGCCTTGACGGCGGCGAGCGAGACGCCGACGGCGTCCTGCACGCCGATGGAGGTGTTGCCGACGCCTAGACTGAAGGCCGAGTAAAAGTCTTCGGCCATCGGGCCGAGGTGGCGCGTCGCGCGGCCCTCGGAGATGTAGTTCCAGGTCGAGACCGGAACCTTGCGCAGACGCGCGAGCACGTCGCCTCCGTCAACCGCAGAGAAGTTCTCTTTCGTCGTGCGGCTCGAAGTGCAGTTGAAGACGCCGGAGCCTGCGGGCAGGTTGCAGCCCGTTGTGCCGGCGAGGTTCGTGCGGAAGCGGAAGCCTCCGGTGGCGCGCGCGGCGAACTCATTGTTCGCGGTGTTGCGGAACGTATCGGCGGAGGCCGTGGCCGAGCCGTCCGACCAGACGAAGGTGCCTGTGAATCCGTTGTTCGAGGCGAACTTGCCGAAGGCCATCGTGTGATCTTGGTCGGCGGTCACGTTGTAGCCGATGGCGATGGCGGCGAGGCCGTGGATGTTGAAGCTGTCGGGGTCGCACTTGCCGTTGATGAGCGGCCCGCCCGACTTGGCGTTGTTGCCGAGCGCGACGCCGTAGGTGTCGCACACGCGGTTGCCCGCGCCCGCGGAGAACCCGGCCGCGCCCTTCACCTGGTTGCCGCTGCCGAAGACGATGCTGGAAGTGGACTCGGCCTGGTTCGTGTCGCCGAAGGCGAGCGCGTAGAGGCCGATGGCGGTCGAGTTCGAGCCGCCGGCCCACGAGAAGAAGCCGACGTTGGCGTCGTCCCATTCGGCGTCGGCGTAGCCGGAGCGGAACGCGCCCTTGTAGCTGTCCCAGGAGGTGCGGTAGCCCTTGCCCTGCATGGGCGACACCCCGATGCCGAGGTTGCCTGTGGCGACGAAGCTGCCGTTCTGGAAGACCTTGAACCAGGCGGGCGTGTGGCCGCCGGGGCCGGAGCAGCAGGTCGAGCCGCCGCGCAGGTTGATCATCGGGGCCGTGCCGTTGGCGTCGCCGACCGAGAGCTGCTCGGCTCCGGGCACGAACTTGACGAAGCCCGAATCAACGTAAGCTTTGTTCGTCGCGTCGGTCGCGCTGACGGGGTTGCCGACGTTCGTGATCGCTACGCCGTTGGACGACAGGCCGTTGACGAAAGTGTTCTGTCCCGTCCAAGCGTTCTGCGCGCCCAGCCGCGCGACGTTCGGCGACAGTCGGTTGTCGTTGACGACGCCTGCGGTCGCCGGGTCGTTGATGGCCGAGACGATGCTCGTGCCCGAAGGCGTGGAGCCTGCGCCTCCGGCGGCGGTCGTCATCTTCGAGCCGTCGGGGAAGATGATGGCGTTTCCAACGCCGCTCACGCGCAGATTGCCGACGACTTCGAGACGGTCAACGGGGGCGACGGTGCCGACGCCGACGTTGCCGTTCCTCTGAATCGTCATCCGGGCGCTGGCGGCTAAACCCGCCTCCGTGTTCGGCGCTCCGGGGTCGCGCACGCGGAACTGCATGCCTGCGGAGTTGTTGCCCGCTATCGACATCAACCACTCGGCGTTATCCGTCAACTGCAACTGCGAGGTCGCGCCCGTGGCGGCCACGTAGCGGAGCTTCGCGCCGCCCGTGCCCGTGTTAAAGAAGCGCTGGAGGATGTCGTTCGGGCTGCTGCGCCAGAGGTCTATGACTCCGGCGGGCGTGTCTGTGCCGATGCCGATGTTGCCGTTGGCGTCTTCCATGATCGAGGAGTCGCCGAGCGTGCCCGCGGCGTCGAACCACTTCGGGATTCTCAGCGCCGTGCCGGTGCCCGCGGCGTTGGCCGTCGTCGTGTCGCGCGACGCGGCGACGCCGGACGCGGCCTTGGGCTGATTGAAGACCTGAGCCGAAGTGAGCACCGAGCCGTCGGCGAACTGTATGCCGCCGCGCGCGCGGACGGTGCCGGCCACGTCGAGCGTCGCCTGCGGATTGTCAGTGCCGATGCCGACGCGGCCTTCGGGCGTGACGCGCATCTGCTCCTTATCCTTGCCGGAGAAAACGTCGCCCGTGCGCAAGGTCAGAGCGCCGGAGGTCGAGGTCAACTGCCCGTCCTGCCCGTCGTGCGCCGTGACGGTCGCGGCCTGCGCCTTCTTCGTCGAGGCCGCGGAAGCCGACGCGTCCGGCGTCTGTCCCGCCGCGGCGAGCGCCGACGCGTACTCCGACTTCAGCTCGTCCTCGCCCTTCTTCAGGACTGCGACGCGCCCGGACTCTATCGAGACCGCGCTCAAGCGTCGCGCCGACCTGCCCTGAAAATCTTCGACCGTTAAGACGCAGAGATACTGGCCGTCGGCCAGACCAGCGCCGTCCCAATCGAGAATGCTGCCCTGCCGGAAGTCCGAATCGAACGCGCGCGCGCCCGACGCCCCGTAGACTTCGAGCCGGACGCGGCGCGTCGCCCCGGTCGAGACGAAGCGGACGCCGGACGCAGACGCGGCGGCGCTGACGCTGGCACTCACGTTCGCGCCGACGTTCGTGTTGGCGTCCGCGCCCGCCGAGCCTTGCGCCGGCGCGGACTCCTGCGCCGCGGCGACGCCACACATGATTGCGACAGACAAGAAGGCGGAGAAAGTTAGACGTGCGATTGACATGATCTTCAACTCTCTTTTTTTCTCTGGCTGGTTTTTCTGTTTTTCCGGGCCTTACAAGGCCCCCGCACAGTAACGCGCAGCCGCGCGGCTTCAGGGATCAGCCGACCCGAAATTTTTTCGACGAACCGACCCACGCCGCAGCCCCCGGCGGACGACGGCAGGCCGGCGGTTGTCGGTTTCAGTAAAAAAACCGCATCAGGGGCGGCGCGCGGGAGGCTTCGGGGCATGTCCGGCCTTGCCTGAATGAATGCTCATTCAGTATGATACGGGCGTCCGTTTGTTGAACTTTGTGAAAGGCTTTATTCCCCTATGATTCGGTTCGAGAAGGCCGCAGTGCTGGGCGCGGGCACGATGGGCGCGCAGATCGCCGCGCACCTCGCCAACGCGGGCACGCCGACGCTTCTGCTTGACGTCGCCCCGAAAGAGCTGACGCCGGAAGAGGCGGCGAAGGGGCTCACGATGGAATCGCGCGAGGTGCGCGACCGCGTCGCGCGCGCGGGACTCGAAGCCGCGAAGAAGGCGAAGCCCGCCGCGTTCTTCACAGCCGAAGCGGCGTCGCTCGTCACGGTCGGCAACTTCGAGGACGACCTCGCGCGGCTGAAAGAGTGCGACATCATCTTCGAGGCGGTCGTCGAGAATCTGGAGATCAAGCGGAGTCTGTTCGAGCGTGTGGAGCGAGCGCGCAGGCCCGGCTCGGTCGTCGCCACGAACACGAGCGGCATCCCCGTCCGGCAGATCGCCGAAGGCTTCTCCGAAGAGTTCCGCGCGCACTTCCTCGGCACGCACTTCTTCAACCCGCCGCGCTACCTCCACCTCGTCGAGCTGATCCGAACCGAGTGGACGAAGCCCGAAGTCTCCTGCTCGGTCTACGGCTTCTTAGACCGACGCCTCGGCAAGGGCGTCGTGGTGGCGAAAGACCGACCGAACTTCATCGCCAACCGCATCGGAACCTTCGGCGCGATGGTCACTTTGCGCGTGATGGAGGAGGACGGCTACACGATTGAAGAGGTGGACAAGATGACGGGGCCGGCGCTCGGACGGCCCAAGTCGGCGACCTTCCGAACCTTCGACATCGTCGGCCTCGATGTGCTCGCGCACGTCGCCAAAAACATCCACGAGGCCGTGCCCGAAGACGAGGAGCGCGCCGCTTACGTCCTGCCGGACTTCGTCACGCGCATGGTCGAGCGCCGCCTGCTCGGCGAGAAGACGGGCGGCGGCTTCTACCAGAAGCGAAAAGCGGAAGGCGGAGGGCGCGACATCTGGACGCTCGACGTGGCCTCGCTCGAATACCGCCAGCAACAGAAGGCAAGGCTTCCCGCGCTCGACGCGGCGAAGAACATCGAGGACACGCGCGCGCGCCTGAAGGCGCTCGTGTGGGGCAAGGATCGCGCGGGACAGTTCCTCTGGAAGACGATGTCGCGCGTCCTTATTTATGCGGCCAACCGCATCCCGGAAATCGCCGACAACGTCGTCGAGATTGACCGCGCGATGAAGTGGGGCTTCGGTTGGGAGCTCGGAGTCTTCGAGACCTGGGACGCCATCGGCCTGGAGAAGGCGGTCGCGCGGATGAAGGAAGAGGGACGCGCGATACCTCGGAACGTCCAGGGGATGCTCGAAGCGGGCGCGACATCTTTTTATAAGACTGAGAACGGGGAAGAGCTTTACTTCGACTTCGCGTCGGGCAGGTACGTGCCCGTCGCGCCGCCCGCCGGTGTCATCATCCTGAAGTCGGTGAAGGAGCGGACGGGCGTCATCAAGCGGAACGCGGGCGCGTCGCTTCTGGACATCGGCGACGGCGTCGCCTGCCTTGAGTTCCACTCGAAGATGAACTCCATCGGCGGCGACACGCTACAGATGTTGAAGTTCGCGCTCGCGGAAGTCGAGCGAAATTTCGTCGGCCTCGTCGTCGGCAATCAGGGGCAGAACTTCTCGGTGGGCGCGAACCTGATGCTCGTTCTCCTCGGCGCGCAGGAGGAGGAGTGGGAGGAGATTGACCTCGGCGTGCGAGCCTTCCAGCAGGCGACGATGAGCCTTCGCTACTCGCCCAAACCCGTCGTCGTCGCGCCGTTCCAGTTGACCTTCGGGGGGGGCTGCGAGATGACTCTGCACGCGGATCGCGCGCGCGCAGCCGCCGAGACTTACATCGGGCTGGTCGAGGTCGGCGTCGGTTTGATTCCGGCGGGCGGCGGGACGAAGGAGATGCTCGTGCGCGCGCTCGACTCGATCCCCGCGGGCCTCACGGAAGCCGACCCGTTCCCCTTCGTCAAGCGCGCGTTCGAGACTATCGCGCTGGCGAAGGTCGCGACCTCGGCGGCGGAGGCGCAGGGCTTAGGCTTCCTGCGCGAAGAAGATTCTTACTCGATGAACGCCGACCGCCTCATCGCCGACGCCAGGCAGGAGGTGCTCGCGCTCGCAGCCGCGGGCTACCAACAGCCCGTCCCGCGCTCGGACGTGCTCGCTCTCGGCGGCCCGGCGCTCGCGACCTTCAAGCTCGGCATACACCAGTTGAAGCGCGGCGGCTTCATCTCGGACTACGACGCCGTCATCGGGGAGAAGCTGGCGCGGATTCTGACCGGCGGCGACCTCAACCACCGGACGCGCGTCTCCGAGCAGTACCTTTTAGACCTCGAACGCGAGGCGTTCCTCTCCCTCTGCGGCCAACGACAGACGCAGGAGCGCATCGCACACATGCTGAAGACGGGGAAGCCGCTCAGAAATTAGTCATGAGTCCGGAGTCTGGAGTCCGGAGTCAAAAGCAAAATTTGTCTTTGACTCCGGACTCCAGACTCCGGACTCCGGACGCGTAACTATGGATTATCCGATCACGCCGGCAGTCAGGCTTTTGAGGGAGAAGGGCGTCGCGTTTGAGCCGCACCTCTATGACTACGTGGAGCACGGCGGCACGCACCACTCGGCGGAGGCGCTCGGAGTTGACGAGCACGCGGTCGTCAAGACGCTCGTGATGGAGACGGACGCGAGGAAGCCTCTCATCGTGCTCATGCACGGCGACCGCGAAGTCTCGACCAAGCAGTTCGCGCGGCACCTCGGCGTCAAGAGCGTGCACCCCTGCGACTTCGCGCAGGCGCAGAAGCACACGGGCTACCTCGTCGGCGGCACAAGCCCCTTCGGCACGCGCGCGCACCTGCCGGTCTACGCCGAGCGGACGATTTTTGAGCTGCCCGTCATCTACATCAACGGCGGCAAGCGCGGCTTCCTCGTCTCGATTGACCCAAAGGTCTTGCGCGACGTGCTGAAGGCGGAAGAGGTCGAGGTGGCGATTGGGAAAGAGTAGCCAGTAGGCGCTCCGCGCGGCGGACGTTGGCGCTTGTATCGCTGGCTTCCATTAACGAAGGCTTTTCTACTGACTACTGGCTACTGTCTACTGACTACTTAACGGAGCTACTCATGAGAGACGCAGTTATCGTTTCAGCCGTGCGGACGGCTGTCGGCAAAGCGCCGAAGGGGACTCTGCGCGATACGCGGCCCGACGAGATGGGCGCGGCGGTCATCGTGGAGGCCGTCAGCCGCGCCGAGGGGTTGGGGAAGGCGGAGGTCGAAGACGTAATCATGGGCTGCGCGATGCCGGAGGCCGAGCAGGGCATGAACGTCGCGCGCGCCGCGGCCATACGCGCGGGCCTGCCCGTCGAAACCAGCGCGATGACGATCAACCGCTTCTGCTCTTCCGGCCTCCAGTCAATCGCCATCGCGGCGGATCGCATCCGGACGGAGAGCGCCGAAGTCATCGTCGCGGGCGGGTTGGAAACAATGTCCATGATTCCGATGGGCGGGCACATCATCCGCCCGAACCCGTACCTCGTCGAGCACTACCCGGACTTCTACCTCAACATGGGCCTCGCCACCGAGAACGTCGCGCGCAAGTACGAGGTCACGCGCGAGGAGCAGGACGCCTTCGCCCTGCGCTCGCACCGCCGCGCCGCCGCCGCGCAGGACGAAGGCAAGTTCGACGAAGAGATCGTGCCGCTCAAAGTCACGTTTGAAGAGTTGAACGAGAAGGGGCGGAAGACGACGCGCGAGGTCACGTTCACGCGTGACGAGGGCGTGCGCCGCGACACGGACGAAGACAGCTTAGCCAGGCTGAAGCCGGCCTTCCACGCTGGAGGCACGATCACCGCGGGCAACGCCTCGCAGATGTCGGACGGGGCAGCCGCCGCGGTCGTCATGTCGGATGAGCGCGCGCGGCAGTTAAGCCTGAAGCCGCTCGCGCGCTTCGTCGCCTACGCCACCGCCGGCTGCCCGCCCGAAGAGATGGGCATCGGCCCGGTCTACGCCATCCCGAAGGTCTTGAAGCTCGCGGGACTGAAACTCGAAGACATTGATGTCATCGAGCTGAACGAAGCCTTCGCCGCGCAAAGCTTGGCCGTCATCAAAACTTTGGGCCTCGACCCCGCACGCGTCAACGTCAACGGCGGCGCAATCGCGCTCGGCCACCCCCTGGGCTGCACGGGCGCGAAGCTCACGGCCTCAATCCTGCGCGAGCTTGAGCGGCGCGGGCGTCGCTACGGGCTGGTGACGATGTGCGTCGGCGGCGGCATGGGCGCGGCGGGAATTTTCGAGAGAATATAGGCTGTCAGCGTTCAGCACTCAGCCGTCAGCTAAAGACTGAAAGCTGAACGCCGACGGCTGAATGCTGAGTGCTCATTGGCGACTGAAAGGAGCAAATTAATGTCAGCCGTAGCCGAAGATAAAAAGATCGTCGTGGGCGGTAGCTTTCTCATTGAAGAGAGAACGCCCGAAGAGGTCTTCACCCCGGAAGACTTCACCGAAGAGCACCGCATGATCGCCGACACCGCGCGGCAGTTCATGGACGGAGAGGTGCGCCCGCGCATTGATGACCTTGAGAAGAAGGACTGGAAGCTCGCGCGCGAGCTGGTGCAGAAGGGCGCGGAGCTTGGCTTCATCGGCGCGACGGTGCCGGAGGAGTACGGCGGCCTCGGCCTCGACCAGGTTGCGGGCGCGATTATCGGCGAGTATCTGGGGCGCTCGGCCTCCTTCGCCACGACGATGGGCGCGCAGGGCGGCATCGGGCTGCTGCCGATTCTTTACTACGGCACCGAAGAGGCGAAGCGGAAGTACATCCCGCGCATCATCAGCGGCGAGCTGATTACGGCCTACGCGCTGACCGAAGCCGGCTCAGGCTCCGATGCGCTCGCGGCGAAGGCGACCGCGCGCCTCAGTGAAGACGGCACGTACTACATTCTTAAAGGCGAGAAGATGTGGATTACGAACGGCGGCTTCGCCGACCTCTTCGTCGTCTTCGCCAAGGTTGACGGCGAGAAGTTCACGGGCTTCATCGTCGAGCGGCAGGAGGGCTTAGCGAACGGGGCGGAGGAGCACAAGATGGGCATCAAAGGCTCTTCGACCACCACGCTCGCGCTCGATGGCGTGCGGACGCCCGTCGAGAACCTTCTCGGCGAGGTCGGCAAGGGTCACAAGATCGCCTTCAACATTCTCAACATCGGTCGCTTCAAGCTCGGCGCGATGTGCTGCGGCGGCATGAAGCTGATGAC
>JALZHC010000627.1 GCA_030914105.1 Acidobacteriota bacterium | reverse complement strand
CAAAAACTCTCGGAAGCCTCCGGCGCGTGGGAGCGATTATACACCCCGGACGAGCGCGCGCCAGAGTCCGGCGGGCACTCGACACGGAGCAGCGCCGAGTGTGTCCGCGCTCGCGGCAGCGTGTTATAATCCGCGCCGCATCCTTTGATGCGCCGCCGGTCGGGAGGAAGTCTCAAGACGTAATGCGCAGAAGCAATTTATTTCTGAAGCTGTCCGCCGCCGCGCTCGCTTTGTGCGTGCTCGGCGTCGCGGCGTCCGCGCAGAAGAGGTCGAAGGGCAGGGAGTTGCCGACGACGGGCGCGATCAGCGGGCGCGTGCGCGTCGGGGCGGGCGCGAGCGCGTCGGGCATCAGCGTCGAGGTACGGCAGGGCGAGAGCCGCGTCGCCGAGACGACGACCAACGCGCGCGGCGAGTTTCAAGTGCAGGGTCTCGCGCCCGGCAGCTACGGGCTGACGCTGCGGAAGGCCGGCTTGCAGGTCGGGCGGATGGAGGAGGTCAAAGTCCGCGCGGGCAAGACCGCCTCGCTCAAGGACAGACTCTACCTCCCGCTCGACGAGGGCGCGCTGGCGCTCGTGCGCGGCAGCGTCTTCGACGCGGTGGGCCGAAGCCTCGCGGGCGCGCGGGTGGAGCTGGCGCGCGTCGAAGAAGACGGCTCGCTCAAGAAACTCGACAGCCGCGTGGCGAACGTCGCCGGCGCTTTCGGCTTCAACCTCCCGCCCGCGCGCGCGCGCTACCGCCTGACGGCGAAGGCCGACGGGATGGAGCCGGCCACGCAGGACCTGGACGTTGACGGCGCGGCCATCTACCGCGCCGCGCTGACGCTCAAGCCGACAGCGAAGTGAGAGAATTTGCAACGGGGGACGCTTTCGCGTGAAGGACGCGCACTCCCACACCCCGAAGGAAGACGGGCGCGAAGAGTTCCTGACCGCGCGCCAGCTCGCCGCAGTCTTGCAGGTGAGCGAGTCAACCGTGCGCCGCCTCGCGCGCGAGGGGCGCATCCCTTCCGTGCGTCTCACGCCGCGACTCATACGCTTCAACCTCAAGGCCGTCTACAAGGCGCTGGACGGCAACTCGCGCCCGCGACATGCGCCGCGTCAGGCCGAAGAGGCAGAGCGAGACTCCGCGCAGTTATCTTTCGAGGAGATGTTCTGAACGGGGCCTGAAGACGTTTGAGCGCCCCTCAAATTTCGACGACGAGCCTGCCGGAAAATTGTTTGAAGACGGCCCTCACGCGATCAGTGAATCTTCACGTCCAGCGGTTTCCCTTCTAACTTACGAGAGAAGAAGTCAATCACGAGGTCGAGGAAGTCGCCGCCGAGGACGCCGTGTGTGTGATGCGGGAGGATTCGCAGCTCGACCTCCTTGTGCAGCCTTTTCAGCTCGCCGTTGAAGAGATAAGCCTGGTCGGTCGGGGCGTTCAAATCTTGCTCGCCGTGAATAATCAGAACCGGGCTGCTGATTTTGTCTGCCCGATAAAAAGCCGACCTCTCTTTCATGGCCTTCTCGCTCAGGCCCGCCTCGCTTCTGATATTCTCCTTAATCCCTTTGATGGTCAGTTCGTCGTAAGCCTTCGTCAAGTCGTAAATGCCGCCGCCGAGAACCGCGCCTTTAACGTCCTTGAGTTCGGTGAGCATCAGGGAGGCCGCAATCGCCCCGCGGGAATAGCCGAAGAGGCCGAGCCGTTTCTGATCGACGAAAGGCTGGCGCTCGAACCTACGGTAGCCCTCGATGAAAGCGTTGATCGTGTTCCGGCCGAGGAAGTCCGGCTTGAGTTCGGTCTTCCCGAAACCCGGCGTCCCGACCGACATCGAAGCGAAACCTAATTTGGCGAAGACGATTCCGATGCCGAGATAAGTTCTGGCCGTGCCCTGATAGCCGGGGATGAGAAAGAGGCCCGGAAATTTGCCCGCCGCGTTGGGCTGAAAAGTTATGGCCTCGACCATCTTGCCTTTGTACCTGTAGTCGAACGCGCAGACCTTAACCTTGCCTTCTTCCGTGACGGCGCAGCCGTTCTTCTCGACCTCTTCAATGACCTTAGCGCGGTCGATCTGCCGTGCGCTCGCACAGATTCCGAGCGATAAGATGGCGGCGATAAGCGCGAGCTGTCTTCTCATAAAATTCCGACTAATCCTCGTCCTCCTCGTCGCCGCGCTGCACCCAGTTCCTCCCGCTCGCCTTCACGAGGTCGTGCTTCCGCTTCAGACCGGCGCGCACGTTCCAGAACCAGGCCGAGACGCCGAGGGCCGCGCAGACGAAGGCCGCGTCGGCACGTGAGAGCAGCAGCAGGACGACCGATGCGACGAGCAGGAGGCAGGCGACGACGAGCCACGGCTGCCGGAAGATGTTGAAGTCGCCGTTGGCCGAGTCATCGCGGTCAACGCGGCGGACGGCTGGATCGTCATGACGAGCCGCAGTGTCAACGTGTCGAGCTGCCGAGTCTTCGTGTAGAGTTGCCGCGTCGTCGTGCCGGACAATCGGGTCTTCGCGCGGGGCGGTCGCTTCGGCGTGCAGTCTCATCGGGCCGCGCGCTTCGCCCTCGACCGCCGAGTCCGCGCCGGTTCGGTCATCTTCGCGCCCCGCTGTCGGATCGCTCTGCAAAGTTCGGCCTCGAAACTTCTCAGCTAATCGTCACGGGGATGGCGGCTTCGATGTCGCGCGGCGGAAGGCAGCCCTGGTCATTGCACGGCTGCACGTGAACCTTAGCGCGGAAGGTGTGACGGCCCTGCGCGGCGGTCTTGTCGGCGCGCAGCGGGAGCTTGATGACGGCCTGCCCTTCGTAGACGGCGAGCGGCTTCTCGCTGAAGGAGAGCTTGCGCGAGACCGAGGAAGGGTAGACGGGCTTGCCCGGCGTGATGCCTTCCTGCGCCTCGGCGCGAAGCTCGGTCGGGATGTAGAACTTGTCGGAGGCGGGATTGGCGTTAACGTGGAAGCCTTCGGCGATGTCGAGCCGCACCACGGCCTCGCCCGCGCCGCCCGCCGTGAGCTTCACCTCCACGACGCTCGCAGTGACGGGCTGCGGCTGCGACGTGGCGGCCGGCGTCGGCTGTTGCTGCGCCGACACGGGCGTCGCGGCTGGCGAAGCTGCGGCGGGCGTGTTCGACGCCTCCTGCTGGTTGCCCGCGCACGCCTGGAAGAGAAGCGGCGCGGCGGCGGCGAGAGTTAAGAGAAGTTTTCTTCGCATGGCACCAGAGTCTATAGCCCTCGTCACTTGAGTGCAAAGTTAGGGAAATTCAACGCAGAGGCGCAGAGTTCGCAGAGGGGGCGCAGAGAGTTGAGCCTTGCCTTTCTCTGCGCCCTCTGCGCCTCTGCGGTGAATCACACTCTGCTCCGCACTCAAGTGACAGTTAATAC
>JALZHC010000626.1 GCA_030914105.1 Acidobacteriota bacterium | reverse complement strand
GTGCTGCGGCGAGTGTAGCCGAAGGGCGCGCGCGCGGTCTAGCCCGCCGCGCCGCCCGCGCACGCCGCGCCGAGAGTTGAAAGAAAAATGTGACCTCGCGGCGACACTTTCACTCGGCCCGACGGCTCGGCGCGCGCCTGAAGCCTTCAAGCGCGACCGCGCGAGATGAGGCCGATGACGGCGACGAAGACCGCCGAGCCGATGATTGACCAGACGACCGGGAACGTCTGGCCGTAGACGTGAACCGGCAACGGCTCGTAGCTCAGCCCGATGGCGTTAGCCAGCCACGTGCCGATCAGCGCGCCGATGAAGCCGAGGGCGATTGAGACGAGACAGCCGCCGCGCGAGAACCCGCTAATCGCTTGACCGATTGCGCCGCAGACGCCCGCGACGAGAAGCAACAACAGCAGTTGAACGACCCACGGCGAAAGCATCTTCTTTCTCCTTAATGAATCTCGTGTGGCCTGAGCATACCCTCAAACCGCGCGCGACGGCAAAAGCTTTCGAGGCTCGGAGGGCGGAAGCTCGGCGCACGCGATTTAGTGGAACCGGGCCGGCACGCTTCCAGAAAACTTTTGCTTCACAACCGCGCGCGCGCCCCCTATAATTCTTCTTGCCGCCGAAAAGCCTCAAGCTCTTTCGGCGGCGAGCAGCACCGACAAAGGCCATCCGGCGCGAAAGCCCCGGAGCGCAAAGCCTCTGACCTAAACGCCGCGCGTTGAAAGCGCGGCGCATGGACGCAGCGGTCGCCGAAGTGATGCCAAAAGGGGACGAAAAATCTGTTGGCCGGAGGCGCGCAACAGTTCGTGCGCGCCCCGGCCTCTTCCTTTTCGCGGGGCACGAAAAGCACTGTAAAAATGCGGGTTTCGCGCGCCTCCGGCGGCCCTTCCCGCAGCCCTTCGGAAGCAACTGCCTCGGCCCCGCGGACATCTTAGACTGTCACGTCGCGGCGATCCTCATCCCCTACAGGTCACGCGGCCTCGGCTGAAAGTAAGCTCAAACAACCGAAGACCTGAAGAGATTTTTACGAAGGAGATTTACCGCCAATGCGTAAACTGTTCATCGCCACGCTACTCATCGCCGCGACCTTCGGCACGGGCCTCGCCCAGACGGGCGGCGCGCAGAACGGCAACAGCGACATCCCGAACATGGGCCGCGCGCCCAAGCAGCCCGACGGCATAGGCCGCCTTGACCTGCGCGTTGTGGACGAGCAGGGCAACCCCGTCAAGGGAGTGCGCGCCGACCTCGCCTCGCACCGCATGGGCGGCTTCCTCTGCGAGTCGTGGAACTGGACGGACGCGCGCGGCGTCGCCGTGCTGCCGCCGCTGCACATGGGCCAGCTCACGCTCAAGCTCTCGGCCAAGGGCTATGAGACGCAGAAGATCGAAGTCAACGCCGCCGACCTCGACCAGCCTATCCGCGTCGTGCTGCACAGCAAGTAAGCCGCGCGCGGAAGGCAAAGTAAGACAAAAGGCAAAAGAGAAGCGTGCGGGCAGCGCCTCTCTCATCAACCGCTGATGATGAGAGAGGCGCTGCCCGTTCGTCCCCTTCTTTTGCCTTTTGCCTTTTTACTTTTGTCTTCCGCCGAAGGCGGCCTTGCCTTTACTTCTACCTTCTTCAGAGTCCTTTCGACTTCCGCCACTCGCGCACCACGTCGGCGGCGGCGCGCTTGTTGCCGTCAACCTCGAAGTTGAGCGCGCGCATCTCTTCAGTCGAGATCGCGCCGGCAAGTTTCTGGATGGCTTCGCGCATCGGCGGGAGGCGCGCGAGCGCGTCGCGGCGTGCGAGCAGGACGGCCTCGTAGGGCGGGAAGTAGTGCCGGTCGTCTTCGAGCTGGACGAGCTTGAGGCTGGCGATCATGCCGTCGGTCGAGTTGCCGGCGATGACGTCAACCTCGCCGGAGGCGAGCGCGCGGTAGCTCAAGGATAAGTCCATCTCGCGCGGGCGCTCGGCGAACTGAAGGCCATAGGTGCGCGCAAAACCCTCATAGCCGTCCTGGCGCGACATGAAGTCCTGTCCGAAGCCCGCGCGCCACTTCGGCGCGAGCGGCGTGAGGTCGGAGACCTTCTTGAGGTTGAGCCGCCGCGCGTCGTCGCCCCGGACGAGGACGGCGAAGGTATCCTCGAAGCCGAGCGGAGGGCCGACCTCCACGTCGAAGCGTTCGGTGTACTCGCGACTGACCTGCTCGTAGACGGCGCGCGCGTCCGTCGAGGGTGGGTGCTTGAGGATCGCCATCAGGGACGTGCCGGTGTATTCCGGGTAGGCGTCAATCTGTCCGGCGACGAGCGAGTCGTGCGCGAGGTTGCCGCCGAGTTCGTAGCGCCGCTCGACTCGAAGCCCGCGCGCTTCGAGCGACTGCGCGAGCATCTCCGCGAGGATGACCGACTCGGTGAAGTCTTTCGACCCGACGACCACGTCGGCGCGCGCCGCGCGACTCCACAGAGAGAAGACGCCGACCGCGACGAGCACGAGCGCGACGCTCGCCCAGGCGAAGCGTCGAAGCGTCGTGCTCCCTTTTCCTCTGCCTCGCGCGACGCGCGCGCGAACGTCGAGGCGCGATTCGAGCAGGCCGAGGCCGGCGTCCGCCGCGAGCGCGAGCAGCGCCGCGGGGATCGCGCCGGCTAAGAGAAGGTTGTTGTCGTACTGCCGAAGCCCCCGGAAGATGAAAGTGCCGAGGCCGCCCGCGCCGATGGCTGCCGCAATCGTCGTCACGCCGACCGAGATCACAGTCGCCACGCGCACGCCCGCGAGGATGACGGGCGCGGCCAGCGGCAGCTCGACCTGCCGGAGAATCTGCGCGTCGGTCATCCCCATCGCCACCGCCGCCTCGCGCACGCTCGGCTCGACGCCCTCGACGCCCGTCACGGTGTTGCGGATGACGGGCAGCAGCGCGTAGAGGAAGAGCGCGATGACCGCGGGCCGCCAGCCGATGCCGACGTAGCGCAGAGGGATGAGCAGGGCGAAGAGCGCGAGCGAAGGGACGGTCTGAAGAATGTTGGCGACGGCGAGCACGGGCCGCTTCAGACGCGCGCGCCGCGTGAGCAGCAGCCCCACGGGGATGCCGACCGAGACGGCGAGCGCCGTCGAGACGGCGACGAGCCAGAGGTGCTCGCCCGCGAGCGACAGAACCTCGCGCCAGTTGCGCGCGACGAACTCGAAGAAGTTCACGCTCCGCCCTCCGTCGCGCTTAATCCGTCGCCTTCGGCGCGCGCCGGCAGAAAGTCTTCCGGCAGGTTCAGCGTCTCGCGGTAGGCGCGCGCGTGCGGCTCGTCGGATTTGAGAAAAGCTTCGGGCGTGTCGAGCAGGACGATTCGGCCCGCGCTCATCAGTGCGACGCGCGTCGCCAGCAAGAG
>JALZHC010000625.1 GCA_030914105.1 Acidobacteriota bacterium | reverse complement strand
AACATCGTCATCGGCGGCGCGGCCGGGGCCGTCCCTGTGCTGGTCGGCTGGGCGGCGGTGCGGGACTCGCTGGGGCTGGCGGCGCTGGTGCTGTTGGCGGGCTACTCCGTGCAGCGGCGCGTGCCCTTCCTGTCGCGGACGAACGTGCCGGCGGCGGCGGTGGGCGGGTTGATGTTCGCGGGGCTGGTCTTCGCTTTGCGCGCGTGGGGCGTGGCCGGCGTCTCGCTCAACACCAGCTTGCGCGCGCCGCTCCAGACGGCGTTCTTCACGACCATCGGGCTTGGCGCGACCGTCTCGTTGCTGCGCGCGGGCGGCTGGCGGATGGGCTTCTTCTGGCTGCTGGCGACGTTGACGGCCGTGGTGCAGAACGCGTTCGGGATGGCTTTGGCGGCGGCGTTGGGCGCGCCCGCTCTGCTCGGGGTCATCTGCGGCTCGCTGACGCTGACGGGCGGGCCGGCGACGGGGCAGGCTTGGGAGGCGCGGTTCGCGGAGCTGGGCGTCGCGGGCGCGGGCTCGCTCATCATCGCGTCGGCGCTCTTCGGCATCTTCGTCGCCTGCCTCGTCGGCAACCCCGTCGCCACCTGGCTCATACGCCG
This sequence comes from Acidobacteriota bacterium, assembly GCA_030914105.1. Taxonomy (GTDB): domain Bacteria; phylum Acidobacteriota; class Blastocatellia; order Pyrinomonadales; family Pyrinomonadaceae; genus QHXN01. The sequence continues at coordinate 2,760 of JALZHC010000625.1, read as the reverse complement.
GCGCAAGCTCGCCAGCGCGCGCGAAGACGCGGATCAGAAGGATGCGGCGGAGGAAGAGTTCTGGGCGCTCAGCCCGACCGTCGCGGCGGAAGAAGAGCGTGAGAGGGAGGGGAAGGGCGAGAGCGTCGGCAGGCGTCTGGAGACCGCGGCGCGCGAGCGGCTGACGGGGCCATTGCTGCTGCACAACCTTCTGCTTATCCTGGCGCTGATGGGCGCGGGCGCTATCTTGAGCAAGTGGATAAGTCTGTCGGGCATCGTGCTGCCGGACTACATCGGCGCGTTGGTGCTCGCGGCGTTCGCGCGCAACGTGGACGACCGAACGGGCTGGTTGAAGCTGAACGCGCGTGCGGTCGAGGCTCTGGGCGGCGTGGCGCTCGCGCTCTTCCTCGTCATCGCGCTGATGAGCCTTGAGCTGTGGAGGCTGGCCGGACTCGCCTTGCCGATGCTCGTCATCCTCTCGGCGCAGGTCTTCGTCATGGTCGTCTACGCGTTGCTCGTGACCTTCCCTCTGTCGGGGCGCGACTACGAGGCGGCGGTGACGGCCTCCGGCCACATCGGCTTCGGCCTCGGCATCACCGCGAACGCCGTCGCCAACATGGAGGCGCTCACCGCACGCTACCGCCCGGCCCCGCGCAGCTTCCTCGTCGTCCCCGTAGTCGGCGGCTTCTTCATAGACCTCTCGAACTCTCTGGTCATCACGGCATTTTTCAACCTCGTCATCAAATATCTGAAGTGAGGCGGACGAAATGAGACGACTCTTTTTCTTCTCGGCGCTCGGCGTGTTGTTGTTGCTGGCGTCGCTCTCAAACGTGAGAGGTCAGACGCGGGACGGAAGCGGGCAGTCGGCGGCTGCCGCTCAGCTTGCGACGTCGCCGCGCCTGCAAAAGATCGTGGACGACGCGGCGCGCGCGACGCTCGAACGTTTCAAGGAGAAGGGCTTCGCGGAGAAGAACCTCGCCGTCACGCTCGTTGACCTGACAGACCCGCGCCGCGTCGAGCAGGCGAGCTTCCGCGGCGAGGAACCTGTCTATCCGGCGAGCGTCGTCAAGCTCTTCTACCTCGTCGCCGCGGAGCGTTGGATGGAAGACGGGCGCTTGAAGGAGACCGAGGAGGTTGACCGCGCGCTCAAAGACATGATCGTCGAGTCGCTGAACGACCCGGCCCACTTTATCCTCGACGCGCTGACCGGCGTCTCGAACGGCGTGGAGCTTCCGCCCGAAGAGCTGAAGGCCTGGGCCGAGCGGCGCAACGCCGTCAACCGCTACTTCGCGTCGCTCGGCTACCGAGGGATTAACGTCAACCAGAAGCCCTGGTGCGAGGGGCCATACGGGCGCGAGCGGCAGTTCTACGGCCCGCACTTCGAGAACCGCAACCGGCTCACGACCGACGCCACGGCGCGCCTGTTAACTGAGATCGTCACGGCCCGCGCCGTCACTCCGGCGCGCAGCGCGAAGATGTTGGAGCTTCTACGGCGCGACTTCTCCGGCGAGAGCAAAGACCCCGACGACCAGGCGCACAACTTCACCGCGCTCGCGCTCGAAAAGGGCACGCGCCTCTGGTCGAAGGCCGGCTGGACAGACACGACGCGCCACGACGCTGCCTACATCGAGCTGCCCGACGGCCACCGAATCGTCCTCGTCACCTTCACCACGGACTTCGCCAGAGAGCGCGACATCATCCCGGCGGTCGCGCGCGAGGTGATTAAAGGAGTGACGAGCGGCAAGTGACGAGCGGCGGGTTCAGCCAACTTAGACGCTTTTCGTTTGTGCTCGCAGTGCTGGAAAGGAGAGAGATGAAATACCTCGTGCGTGCCTGTTTGATTGCCGTTCTTCTCTCGGCTTGCGCGATGCGGTCGGGGGCGCAGGAACAGTTCACAGCCCGGCCTGACGGATGGCACGGGCTGGTGATTGACGTGAGCACGCCGGAAGACGCGATTCGCGTGCTCGGTCAACCGTCCGGCGACAAAAGCAACCAGAGTTTGAAACTCGTAATGGTTGATAAGTGGCTCGCGGGCGGCAAATATAATCAGAAAATCTTCAGAGAGCTGACGTTCAGGAAGCCTGCCGGCTTTAAAGAGGCTCGGCTCTCGTTTCTGGAGAACAAGCTGGTCTTGATCGAGTTGGAGGCGACGACGGGGGACGCTCAAAACTGGCTTGACCCGGACGACCTGGCGGCGACTTTCAATACGAAGTTCGCTGCCGAGGATTGGCACTTCGGCAAAAAGCTGCCGCCGCTCGGTGAGTTCGAGCAGAGTTTGGGGAGCGACCCACCGAAAAAGTTTACCGAATTCTACGACATGATCGCCGTCTCCGAGCGCAGTTTCATTCTGGCGACGGTGGATAACAGGACGGCCCGCCCGATGGGACTGTTTACACACGGCTGCTCATCGTGCGCCAAGAGGGAGAACAGAGAGAAGCAGGAGAGGGATGCCGGCGGCACTTTTCCGGGGCAGGTCTCTTTCATACAAATCGTCAGCCGGAACCTCGGCGGCGAAGGAAGCGACGCGAGGAAGTGAGAAAGTCTGGAGTCCGAAGTCCGGACTCTGGAGTCAAAACCAATCTCGTCTTTGACTCCAGACTTCAGACTCCTGACTGTTTCTGTGCCAGCACGACGCTCTTCGTCCAGCCGATAGGTTCAAACGGGTGAAAGCGATGGTGCTCGACGACGCTGAAGAGGCGCTCGGTGGCTTCACTGACTTCGCGCGGCGGGTGGGCCTTGAAGCGGAACATGATTTCGAGAAGCCGCGTCGCGGGCGAAGGG
>JALZHC010000624.1:1459-3357 GCA_030914105.1 Acidobacteriota bacterium | reverse complement strand
CGTGCCGGAACCCGTCAGCGTGGCACCGGCGGTAATCGTCGCCGAGCCGTTCACGCCGCCCGACCCGTCCACGTCTACCGTCACCGAATTACCGGCCGGAAGGTTATTTATCGTGACCGTTACGTCTGCTGTCCTCGTCGGCGCGACCCGATTGGCCGTGCCGCGGAATATGACGGGCGTGATTGTCGCGCTCGGCGGCGCGGGCGGGGGCGGAGTAGAAGGCGGCGCGGGCGCGGGCGTGGGCGCGGCGGGACTCGGCGCAGGCACCCCGGCAATCGGGTTGGCGTCCACCGGGCCGGCGTCCGGCGGCACACCCCCGTCCATGTCACGGGCCACCACAGCGCCGCTGCTAGTCTGCGGCCGGAAGCTCCCGCCGCCTGACAACGCCGCGGCGGCCCTGTCCGCCTCACGCTCGGACGCATCGCCCGGACGCGTCAAGGTCAGGCTCTCCATCTCGCCGGGCGTCCGCCCGCCTTGCTGGATGACGTGAGTGAGTTCGTGTGCGAGAAGTACCCGGCCCGCGCGCGTGTCAAGAGCAGGGCTGGCGCTGCCGACGACTATATCCCGCCCCACGGTGTAAGCCCTCGCGCTTAAGGCCCGCGCCGATTCCGCCGCCCTCGCGTCGGTGTGTAGCTTCACCCGGCTGAAGTCGTGACCGAGACGGGTCTCGAAGAAGGCGCGGCTGTCGGCGTCGAGCAGCTGTCCGGGCGAGCGCAGCACGTCCTGCACGAGTGGCCGCGCGCTGGACAGACCCGCTCGACGCGCGCTCAACTCCCGGTCGGCACATCCGCCGCACTTCTCGTTAAGGCCGGCCTCCCCGCCGCAGGCGCACTTGCGCTGCAAGAGGCCGGCCTGCGCTGACGTGACAGACGGGGCCACGCTGGGTGCGTCTTTCACACCGGCTTGCTGACTGACGCCCATAGCCTGAGTCCTTTCCTCATCCCTCCACACAGAGCGTGTGGCACTGCCCAGTTGAGTCAGGCCATTTGCTCTGGCCCGGCCTCCGGGGCGGCCGGTTCCGCTTCGCCCGCGGCGACCGCCGCCCCGCTCGGCTCTCCCGCGGCGGCGGTCGCCACCGGGACAGTTGCTCCGGGCGCGCGCCGGCAACAACTGGCGCAGCTTTGGAAGGTGTTGGCGGCGCAGAGTATGCCGAACTGGTCGGCGATCCAGTCGTCCCATGACGCATCGGCAGGCGTGCCGATGTGCAGCTCGTTTTTAATGTAATCGGCGATCTCTTTGAGAATGCCGGCGACTTCCGAGATAGCCATGCCCACTATCAGCGACGGCCCAAGCGGGCCGCCCCCACACCAACTGGCGACTTTGCACGACGCGTAGCAATGCATGAACTTGTCGTTGTAACCTTGAGCTGCGGAATAATTACTCAAGGTGTAGCGGTAAAAACCATAGGCGCAGGCCCCGACGGCTGCGAGCACGCCCGCCGCCGCCAGGGCCGGGTGGACGCGCTGAACGGTCGGCGGGCTTTCCAAGCTCGGGCCGGCAGCGGCCTTTGAAGAGGGGAGGAACGTCTGAGCGGCCAGGTGCTCGGCTTCGGTTTCGTAAGGGTCGCCGGGCTGAGACAAGCTTAGGCCTGACGGCAGGGGCGCGTCGTTGCGTGACTGTTGAGCGACATGCGCCAGCTCGTGGGCCAGCAGCCAGCGGCCCTTCAAACTGCCAGGCTTGTACTGCCCCGACTCGAAAACAATGTCCGGCCCGACCGTGTAAGCCACCGCCCCCACCGCCCGCGCCGACGCCGCGGCCTTCTCGTCGGCGTGCACACGGACGTGGCTGAAGTCATGGCCGAAGCGCGCCTCGAAGAACGTGCGCGCCCGCGGGTCGAGCGGCTGGCCCGGCGAACCCAGCACCTCATGCACGACGGGCGGCGCGGCGGGAGGCCCAGC
>JALZHC010000624.1:0-1449 GCA_030914105.1 Acidobacteriota bacterium | reverse complement strand
ACACTCAGTCTCTTCTGACCGCACTCCTCGCACTCGCCCGTGTCGCCGCGCGCACCACCGCAGGCGCACTTGCGTCGCAGCGCGCCGTTAGGTGCCGCCGCCAGGGAGGGGGCCGGAGCGACTTTCAGCGGGGTATGCAAAGCTGTTCCCATCACCTCAACTCCGCACAGACTTCGGACGCGCATCGCCTGCTGACGGGCGCGCACGGCCTGTAACACACGCTGGCGTCCGGCCGCATCACTTGCTCATCCCCCGGAGCGCCTCTTCGACGGCGGCTCGCACGAAGGGGTCTTCATCCCGCGAAGCTCGTTTCAGATAGTCGCGCGCCTTTTCGCCCCCGAGCCTTCCGAGCGCCATGCCGGCGTTGGCGCGGACGTTTGAGTCGGGGCTTTGCAAGGCCCTGGATAAAGGTTCAAGAGCTTCGGAGTCGCCGATGCGGCCGAGCGCCGATGCCGCCTCCATCTGCACTAGAGGAACGTCCGAGGCCAGCGCGTTGATGAGGACGTTGACGCTCGCCGCTCCGCCGAGGGAGCCGAGCGCCAGCGCAGCCCTGCTCCGGGTTACGGCGTCCTTTTCGCCCTCCAACATCCGGCCCAGCGCCTCTTCCATCCCGGCCATCTCCTTACCTGCGGCGAGCCATCCTTCCCAACTGCCCGCGAGCCGTGCCCCCGGTTGGAGACTCTGCTTCGGGTTGTCAGGAAACGGCATCATGTCCAGCCACCGTCGCACCTCGGCGTCGTTGACACTCATTCGCCACCCCTTTTTAATCTCCGCATAGTGACCAAGAAACGACCGGACGCCCGTCGGGAAGCGTCTGCTCGGCAAGCGACTTCTATAACGCGGATGTTCATCGGGCCTGGTTTCATCCGACACATCAAGGCGTGGTGAAACTGCTGGCGCTCCAGTCAGGAGTCGCGTTCACCATCTTGAGGACTTGGGTGGCCGTAACCTGTAGCGAACTGTTAGCGCAGGCGCACCCTCCTCCGCTTCGGACTACGATTCTGAACTCCAACGTTCTGGTCACAGTCCTGCCGGGCGTCTTGCCAAGCGACGGGGGGTCTGTATCGGTAACCGTTTCGGTTCCGGGGCACGGCTCGGTCCTGGCTCCCCAGGAGGCGTTAAAGCTCGGCGCGGTCGAAGGATTTTGTGTCATGTCAGTCCACGTATTCGCCGCCATTCCGGCAGCATACGGAACGTCGGTCTTCTCCCACCATTCAAGCGCGCAGCTCTGCTTAGCGCCTGACCCCGCGTAAGAAAGGCCGATGACCGTGTTAAAGCTGTGGCCCATGCGCGTCGCGGTATCAATCCGCGTGACATTCTGTATGGCGAGGCTCGTCACACAGCAACAGCATGGCGCGGGCGTTGGCTGTGGCGGCGCGGGCGCTGGCCGTGGCGCGGGTGCGGGCGCGGGCGACGGTGCCGGTGCAGGCGTCGGTGTCGGTGCAGGCG
>JALZHC010000623.1 GCA_030914105.1 Acidobacteriota bacterium | reverse complement strand
GAACGTGCGCGCCGGCGGTGAGTCATTCAAGAGCTATTGCGGCAGGCCCGCGCCTTTGACCAACTGCGCGAAGCGCGCGTCCGAGCGCAGCGCGTCGAGGCGCGGGTCTACTTCGATCAAGACCAGGGTGTTGTCGCGCACCTTCAAAGCCTTCGCCAGCCACTCGAACGCCTCATCCTTCTGCCCCAGGCCCGCGTAAACAACGGCCGCGCCGCAGGGCGCGACGTAGCGCCGCCGCGACATCTGCTGAAGCTCCGCGAGCGCGGCCCGCGCCTCCGCGGTTTTGCCCGCGAGCGCGTAGACGCAGCCGCGGTCGGATACTTCCGCCGCGTTCGCGCCGGTGTTCTTCGAGACCTTTTGCAGCTCGTCGAGCGCGTCTTCGTAGCGTCCCTCCTGCTCGTAGGTCCTGGCGAGCCAGAGGTGCGCGAGCCAGAAGTCCGGGTTCATCTCGATGACCTTCCGGTACTGCTCGGCGGCCTTCTCGTACTGGCGCGAGTAGAAGTAGGGCGCGCCCATCGTGAGGTTCGTGTAGAGCGAGAGCGGGTCGAGAGACTGCGCGCTGCGAAACTCGGCGAGGGCCTCGTCCGACTTGCCGAGGCAGATGAGATACCAGCCGTACCACTGGTGCGCCGTCGCGTAGCCCGGCTTCAGCTCGATGGCGCGGCGAAACTCCCTCTCGGCCCCGGCCCAGTCCCACTCGTATCGGTGCTTGACGTAGCCGAGCGACGCGTGCGCCTCGGCCAGGCCGTCGTCAAGCTCCAGTGCTTTCAGCGCCGCCGAGCGGGCCTTCGGCATCGTCTCCTGCGGCGCGAGGTCGTCGAGGATGCCGAGCGTCGAGTAGGCGTCGGCGAGGCCGGCGTAGGCGAGCGCGTAAGAAGGGTCTTCGATGATCGCGTCCTCGAAGTAGGAGACGGCCTTGCGGATGTCGTCCGCCGTCCGCTTGTTCCAGTAGTAGCGCCCCTTGATGTAGGACTGAAAGGCCGCGGTGTCTTCGGTGTAGTGCTTTGCGAGCTGCTGGCGCTGCTCGCCGGTGAGCGTCGGCATGAGAGCGCGCGCCACCTGCTCGGAGATACGGTCTTCGACGGTGAAGATGTCTGTGTACATCACGTCGAAGGTGTCGCCCCAGAGCGGCGCGCCATCGAGCGCGCGCACGAGCTGGACGGTGACGCGGATGCGCTCGCCCGACTTCTGCACGCGACCGTCGAGCACCGAGTCGACGCCCAGCTCGCGCCCCGCCGCCGCGGGGTCTTCGTCCGCGCCCGCGTACTTGATGATCGAGCCGGTGGGCCGCACGTTGATCTGGTGGATGCTGCTGAGCTTTGTAATCAGCGCGTCGGCCATGCCGAGTCCGAGGTACTGATCCGGCTCGCCCGCGCCGAGCGACTTGAAAGGGAGCACGGCGATTGACCTGACCTGCGTGCCCGCGGCGACCGCTTCGGCACGCCGCGCGCGCCGCGCGAAAAGGTAGTAGCCGCCCGCGGCGAAGACCAGGACGGCGAGCGCGCAAGCCGCAAGCACCCGACGCCGACGCCGCGCGCGCGCCGCAGCTTTCAAGTTTGCAGCCCGCCTTTGCCTCTCGACTTCAGCCCCCTCGAAACCGTTCCGGCCCGTTTGAGTTTTCTCGGCGGCGCTCTCGTCCGTCGCGGTCTGCGCCGGGTCGCCTTCGCTCTTTGCTGAGTCGCCGCCCGCCCGCGACTCGCTCACGCTGGCGATGAAGCGGTAGCCGAGGCCGGGCACGGTGGCGATGTATTGCGGCTCCTCGCGCCGCTCGCCGAGCGCCTTGCGGAGCGCCGAGACGTTCTGCGTGAGGTTGTTCTCCTCGACGGCGACGCCGGGCCAGACTCGCTCCATCAGGTCGTCCTTCTCGACCACGCGCCCGCTCTGCTCGACGAGCGCCAGCAGCGTGTCGAAAGCCTTCGGCGTGAGCGGCACGACCTCGCCGCCGCGCAGAAGCCGACGGCGCGAGGCGTCGAGGCGGAAGGGGCCGAACTCGTAGAAGTGCTTCGCAGGCTTGTCCATACGCGCCCCGGCTGGCCTTTCAGAAATCCTTTCAGAAGATTTCAGAAGATTTCATCACACTTCTAAGGACTCTCCGGCGGCCCCGCGTGTATCGTCGGGCCGGGTCGGGAAGGATGATTTGCGAATCTCTGGCGCGGGGAATCTTTGGGCGGCGATCATTATAGTCGCGCGCATCGCGGCGGGGCAATAAATAAGTAGGCCGGCGAACGGCGCGCTCAACGGCGCGCGCACAGAGAGAGAGAGGCGGTGGGCGCTGGCCGAAAGCAGGCGAGGCGAAGATGAAGAGACCCCTGACCGTTCTGTTGTTCGCAGTGCTTCTGGCGTGGACTCCTCAGCGAGCCGCGTCGGCGCGCGCGCAAGCGAGGAGCGTCGCGCGGGCCAGGAGGGCGCGGGCCGAAGGCCACCCGAAGATTCGCGAGGCGATTGCCGCGCTCGAAGCCGCCAGGGCCGAGCTGGAGCAGGCGAGCGGCGACTTCGGCGGCCACAAGGCCGAAGCCATCGAGGCCGTCAACAACGCCCTGAAGCGTCTGCGCCTGGCGCTCCAGTTCGATAAGTACTGAGCCGTCGGCAAGGCCGTGCGGAAGCGCGCCGCGCCGAAGTCTGAACTGGTTGGGCCGAAGTTTGAGCGAGCAGAAGTTTGAGCGAGCAGAAGTTTGAGTGTGCCGGGCAGAAGTTTTCGCGTGCCGCTCCGAGGCTCGATTGAGCGGCGCGTTCCGGGGGCGCGGGGCGGACGCCTGCCCGTGCGCGCCGCGTGCACGGCGCACGCGCGCACGGCAAGTACGCCGACGGCGTTCGTCCCGACGCCGGCCCGGCGCGCGGCGGAGGCGTGCAAACGCGCGTCTCCGCCGCGCCGGACTGGAGGCCGACCCGGCGGCAACAACTTTTTCAAGCGAGCAGACGACCCCGACGTGAGGGAGATGAAAACGATGAAAAGCATGAAGCACAGACGCACGCCCGAAGCGACAACCGACCGCGCGGCGGCCTCGCCGTTTCGTCGCGCCGCGCGTGCCGCACTCGTGTCGGCGCTCGCACTCTTTCTGGTCTGCGCGGCTCCGGCGCGGCGTTCGACGGCCCAGCGGAAGTCGCCGCCGAGGCCGGTCGAAAGGCAGCCGGTGGAGAGACAGACTCCGGGGCAGTTGAAGAGTATCCAGAGTGCGCCCTACACGATCTTCTACTACAAGAGCGGCGGCCTGAACATCGAAGCCTACCTCTACAGGCCGCAGGGCGCAGGCCCTTTCCCGCTCGTCATCTACAACCACGGCTCGCGCGCCGGCCAGGAGCGCGTCGAAAAGCCTTTCAAGTTCATCGCGGACATACTCGTGCCGCAGGGCTACACCG
>JALZHC010000107.1 GCA_030914105.1 Acidobacteriota bacterium | reverse complement strand
CTCCGATACCGCTGGGCCGCGAGTGCCGGGCGCGTCGGCGGCGCGGGCAACGAGGCTGCGTGGGACTTGTCCGGCGTCGGCGCGGGCGTATACACGGCCAGTGTGAAGCTCGAAACTTCCGCGGGCGACGTGCTCGCGCGCAAAGAGACGAACGTCGCCGTGCGCGAATGCCATGAGCCGCGGCGCGTGGTCTCCTGCCCGTCCATCGCGCTCTGCTGCCGCGCCTCCGTGACCGAAGGCTCGCCCGCGCCCTTCAACGCGACGCTCGAAGGCGGCACGCCGAACGTCACGCCGACTATCTCCTGGAGGCTCAGCGCGGGCCGCGCCCTCACTGGCCTGGCCGCGCCGAGGATCGAGCTGGACACTGCGGGCCTCGGCGGTCAGACGGTGCTCGCGACCGTCGAGGCCGAAGGCTACGGCCTCAAGTGCTCCTCCACCTGCGCGACCATCGTGACGCCCGCCGCCGTCGGCATGGACTTCAACACAGGCCCGAACGACGGCCACACAGTGCGCGAACATAAGGCGACCGTCGCGACGCCAACGCCGACGCCTTCGCCCTCGCCGACGCCTTCGCCGACGCCTACGCCGCAGGCGGTCGCCACCTACTTTCGCCCGCTGTTGGTGCTTCGCGTACTGGGGTCGCTCTGGGCCTACATGCCCTGGCTGCTCCTCTTGGCCGCGATGGGCACGGCGCTCACCATCGGCGTGCGCGCGAAGGGCGGCTCGCCTCCCACGAACGCGGGCGACGAGCCTGCCGCGCCGACGCCGCCAGACGGCTCGCCGTCGCCCGACGCGCCGACGCCGCCCGATGCGCCGTTCACGCCCCCCGCGGGCCTTCCGGACGAGGCCGCGGCGTGCGAGGCTCCGGCGGGCGACGAGGTTCACTGCACAGTCTTCGCGCCGCCCAGTGCCGCGCCCGGCGACGGCTTTCTCGTGCAAGCCTTCGCGCACCTGCGCGAACACGCCTCGCAACTGCTGGAGATCGCCGGCGACTCGATCATTGACCCGAAGCAGATGGGGTCGAAGAAACTGACCGTGACGGTCGAGCGCGGCGGGGAGTTGACCTTCTTCCTCGCCATGCCCGGCCTTGAGATTGACGAGCCGACGCAGGCGATCACCTGGGACGGCGAGATCAACTCGGTCGAGTTCGGCGTCACTGTCCCGGAGACGTTCAAGCCCAAGACGCTGTTCGGCACGATCACGCTCAGCTACGAGAGCGTGCCCATCGGCCACGTCAAGTTCATGTTCAAGATCGTCGCCGAGCCGGCCTGCGAGAAGGCCGAGGCGATGCCCGCCGAGCCGCCCTCGCAGAGCTTCCTCCGCTACAGGCAGGCCTTCATCTCCTACGCCTCCGAAGACCGCGCCGAGGTCTTGAAGCGCGTGCAGATGCTGAAGACCGTCCGCATCAACTTCTTCCAGGACATCCTCTCGCTCGATCCGGGCGAGCAGTGGGAGCAGTTGCTCTACAAGTACATTGACGAGAGCGATGTGATCTTCCTCTTCTGGTCGTCGGCGGCGAAGAGGTCGCAGTGGGTCGAGCGCGAGCTTCGACACGCGCTCGACCGAAGGGGCGGCAGCGACGTGGCCCCGCCCGAAATCGTCCCCGTCATCCTCGAAGGCCCGCCCTTCGTCGCCCCGCCCGAATACCTGCAACAGCTCCACTTCGGCGACAGGTTCGCCTACTTCATCAAGGCGGAAGAGGAAGCTCGGCAGCCCACCCAACAGGCTTGAGGGCGGCGCGCGCGCTCGGCGGAGTTCAAAGCTCAAGCTTCAAAGTTTCACCTTCAAGCTTCAGGGTTGAGGGCACGACCGGCCCTGAGTCCGGGGTTCGGCGCGGCGGCGCGCTGAGCCTTGAACTTTGAACTTTGAACTTATAACTTGATAGCGCATGTGGAAAATCACCAAGACCGCCACGCTTGTCGCCCTCGCGCTCGTCACGCTGTTTATCGTCTACGAGGTCTTCACGTTCCCGCACGTCTCTGAGCTGCGGGAGAAGAACCCGGAGACGACGAGCATGATCGAGCAGCGCGCGAAGGAGGCGCGCGAGCAGGGGCGCGAGCCTCGGCGCGTCCAGCAGTGGGTTCCTTTAGACAGGATTTCTGTCAACCTCCAGCGCGCCGTCCTCGCGGGCGAGGACACGAACTTTGCCACGCACCACGGCTTCGACTACGAGGCCATCCAGCGCGCCTGGGACGACGCTCAGAAGGAGTCGGAGAAGGAGTCGAAGCAGGAGGGCGAACAGGACGACTCAAGCTGGATTCCGCAGATGCCCAACTTCAAGCGCGGGGCCTCGACCATCACGCAGCAGCTCGCCAAGAATCTCTACCTCTCCTCGGAGCGAACCTTCGCGCGCAAGATTAAAGAGGCCGCCATCACGTACTTCCTCGAACGCTCGCTCTCGAAGTGCCGGATTCTCGAAATCTACCTCAACGTCATCGAGTGGGGCGACGGCGTCTACGGCGCGGAGGCCGCCGCGCAAACCTACTTCCACAAGCACGCTTCAGACCTCAGCCCGCAGGAGGCCGCCTACCTCTCCGCGATGATTCCCAGCCCGCTCAACGTCTTCAACCCGCAGAAGAACCCGCGCCGCGTCGTCCGCCGCCAGCGAGTCATCCTGCGCGGCATGCCGTTCGTCAAGCTGCCGGCCTGCTGAAAACTTTGCGACCTTCGCGCCTCCTCCAGCGTCTTTGCGGTTAAGAGAGACTGTCTTAACCGCAAAGGCGCTAAGTAGGAGCAAAGGTCGCAAAGGATGACAAAAAAAGAGGCCGCAAAGAGCGCGGCCTCGTCGAGTGTTTAAGTCGGGTTACGTGTCTTCAGAGCGCAAACTCGCGCGCGAGGCGGAGTTCGGCTTTGCGCAGCTCGTAGCGACCGCGACCGAGGTTGCCGTCGGGCCTGAGCGCCAGGACGACGAAGTATTCGGGCGAGAACATGCGCGCCAGTATCCGCGCCTGCCCGTAGTTGAGGAACAGCTCTTCGAGCTGGCCGAGGCCGGTGTTCGTGCCGGCGCGAAGGGCCGCGCGCACGAGCGAAGTCACTTCCGCCGCGGCCACGTCCATGTTGGCGTCGCTGCCTTCGGGCAGGAAGACGCGCTCGACCGCGATGCCGTCCATGCCCATGATGAGCGCGCCGGTCGCGCCCTCCGTGCGCTCGATGATCTCCGAGAGTGCCTGCCTGAACATCGCTTGCGACTCCTCCTTTACGGACGCGGCAGCGTCGCCGACGGCGACACGCTCTGGCTTACCGGCTGCGAGGGGGCTGTGACGGGCGAGCTTTGCGGCTGCGTGTTCTGCTGCGTCGGCGCGGGCGTGTTCGTCGAGGGGTTGCCGAGCGGGACGGGCTGCGGCAGCGTGACGGAGCGCGTCCCCGTCGTCGGCTCGACATCGACGCGGCGGCCCTGGTAGTCGGGCCGGTAGATGCGCGGCGTGATGAAGAAGAGTATCTCGTCGGTGTTGCGCGTGATGGCCTTGCGCTTGAAGAGGTTGCCGAGCACGGGGACGTTCGAGAGGCCCGGCGTGCGGTTCTGCGTCTCGGTCTCGCGGTCGTTGACGACGCCGCCGACGACGGTCGTCCCGCCGTCGGGCACGAGCACTTCCGTGGACATGCGCTGCGTGTCGATGCCGGGCGTGCCGAGCGAGTTGGTGAGCGTACCGTTGACGCTGTTGTTCTCCATCGTGACGCGCAGGACGACCGTGCCGGCGTCGGTAATCTGCGGCGTGACGGAGAGGCGCAGCGGAACGCTGATGAAGGTCGTGGTGAAGATGGGCGTGCCGCCTCCGGAGCTAATCTGCGGGGTGACGACCGGAATCTGCGAGCCGGACTCGATCTGCGCCGGGCGGTTGTTGAGAGCCGTGACGCGCGGCGTGGCGATGATCTTCGCCTGCCCCTTCTGCTCGGCGGCGGTGATGAGCGCGCTGATCTGCGCCGTGCCGATCAGTCCCGTCGTCAGGCCGATGACGGTGTTGGGCGCGGACGCGCTGAGCGTGCCGGTCGGGTTGATGATGTTCTGCGGGATGCCGAGCGCGCGCGGCCCGATGATGTTAGAGGGCGGCGGAACAGGAGCGCCCGGCGCGGTGTTGAGGCCGGCGAGTCCGCCGCGCGAGGAGATTGCCATCGCGTTGAGCTGCACGCCGAGGTCGCGCGAGAAGTTGCGGTTGGCCAGGACGATGCGGGTCTCGATCTCGACCTGCGGCTCCGGCTGGTCGAGCAGCTCGACGAGGCGGCGGATGGCCTCGACGTTCTCGCGCACGTCCGTGACGATGAGCGTGTTCGAGCGCCCGTCAACCTCGACGCCGCCGCGGCGCGAAAGCCTGCGCTGGATGATCGGAAGGATGCCCTGGTCGGCGCTCGAAGTGACGCGCGTGGAGGCGAAGGTCTCGCCGTTGGGGCCGACCGTCACGGTGTCGCGGCTGGCGGTCGCGCCGGAGCCGACGCCCCCGGCGAAGCCCGCGGTCGCGCCCGCCGTGGTGTCGAGCGTTCCGGCGGCGCGTGCGTAGTTGAGGCGGATGAAGTCCGTGATGAGCGGGGCGTTCGAGAGCTGCGCCTCCTTGAGCGCGGCGCGCGCGCCCTCCTCTTCGGCGCGAATCTTGGCCTCGTCCTTCAGAACGTCGAGCGTGGCGACGCGCAGGATGTTGCCGTTGACCTCGATGCCGAGCCGGTTGGCCTTCAGGATCGAGTCGAGCGCGAAGTTCCAGGGCACGTCCGTGACGTTGATGGTGACGGGAACCTGATGTACCGACTGGTCAACGACGAAGTTCACGCCGTACTGCTCGGTGATGTAGTTGAGGATGTCGCGGATGTCTGCGTTGACGACGTTGAGGCTGATCGGCTCGCCGACGAAGTCGGGCTGGCCGTAACGCGCGCCCTGCGAGGCTTGCGTCGTCTGGTTCGGGTTCGCGGGCGAAGGCACAGGTGTCGGCCGCGACTGCGCCGTCCCTTGCGTCGCGCCCGCGTCCGGCTTCGACTCGTCGGGCAGAATCTCCAGGACGAGCTGGCTGCCTTCGAGGCGCGAGCGCTCGCGCACGGGCGCGCGAAGCGTGACGCTCAGGCTGGCGACGGGCGTGCCCTCGCGCAGCGCGCGGCGGACTGTGACGCCGCCGACGAGCGGCGAGGCCACTTCGTAAGTGGGCGCGAGTTGCGAGCCGTCAACTCCGGGCAGCTCGACGACGAGCAGCAACGGTTCGGGCTTGCGAACCGTGTAGGGCATCGGGGCCGTGCCCGCGATGGTAATCAGCGTGGCCGCGCCCGATGTGACGGCGCGCAAAGAGGTGGCGACCGGCGGCCTCTCAGCCGCCCCGCCGCCCGCACTCTTGCCGAGTGCCGCGTGGCCGAGCGAACACGCGAGCGCGAGGACGAGCGCGCCTCGCCGCGTGAGCGCGAGAAGGGGTTTGATCTGGGACATATTCTCCATCCTTAACCGTTCGCACCGAAGCAGCGGTCGCCGTCCGCCACGCGCTAACGCTCGTTCGGGTTGCCGGCTGAAGAATCAGTCGGCGGCCCACTCAAGCGCGCGCCGCACAACGCGTGCGGCCACCTTGCTCGGTGCTGTCAAAAATTGGCCGCGAGTGGCGCGGCGTCCGGTTACTTCACCTCCGGTTGGGTCTGGCGGGCGAGGTTTGAGGTTCGAGGGCCTGGGGCGGGGCGGCGTACGAAGGTCTGGGTCTTCCGAAACCCTCGTCAGGGCTTGCCGTCGCCCTTGCCGCCCTGCGTGTCCTGCTGGCGCTGCTGCTGTTCGTTGACGCTCGCGGCGAGCGCCTTCAAAACTTCGACGAGCGCGTTCACGTCCGTCTTGTTGGCTGCGGCGGGCGCTGCCGAAGCGCCCGTGCCCGTGCCTGTGGTCGTGCCCGCGGCCCCCTCGGCGTTTGAACGCTGCGCCGCAAGCGAGTCGCTGACGGCGTTGGGCTGGCGCAGGGGTTTGGTCTCGACGGCGACGTCGGTGTGCCCGTCAGTCCAGCGCGTCATGCGTCGGAAGACGAGGCGCGTCTCCTCGATGGCGACGAGCATGCCGTCGTAGAAGCGCTCGCCGGGGTAGACGACGTAAGAGAGGTTGATCGGAGTGGCCTCGACCATCGCCGCGTAGCCGCGCGGCGTGCGGAAGATGCCGATGACCTGAACCTCTGAGAGCGTCAGGGCCGTGGTGGCCTTGGGCGCGGCCTGCTGCGTGTTCATCGCCGCCTGCTTCTGCGCCCGGTAGCTGTCAATGCGCGCCTGTATCGGCGGCACGACCACGGGCGCGAGCACCTTCTTCGGGACGGCCTTTTTCAATGGCGGCTTGTACTTCGTGAAGGGGTCGTGCGCGGTTCCGCGGTAGGTCGTGCTCGCCGTCTGCGCCGCGGCCAACGCCGCGAGCGAGAGGAGGAGCGCGACGGCCAGCGTCGCTCTCTTTGCGCTCTGCGTCCTGCTGTTTCTTTCTCTCATGTTCTCTTCCCTGCGTTCCGGCTCTCGGACGGTCGTTCGGCCCTTGCTCTTACTTCGCCGGCTGCGCGGCTGTGGCTGCGTTCGAGCCGGCCACGGCGGCCTGCTTCGCGGCGGTCGTCGGGTTGGTCGAGGGCGCGGCTGCCTGCGGCTGCGCGCCGGGCGCTGCCTGGGCCGGCTGCGCGGGCGGCTGCGCCGGCTGGAGTTTATCCGGGGAGACGTAATAAGCCTTCAGTGTGAAGACGGCGTCGACGGTCTTGCCGTCCTGCTTGTCCTGCGCGAAGGCGTCCTTGGTGCGCGTGAGCTTGAAGTCGGTGATCGAGACGATGCGCTGGTAGGAGGCCATCTGCGCGAAGAACTGACCGACGTTGTTGTAAGCGCCCGTGACCTCGACCTCGATGGGCTTGTCGGCGTAGAAGTCCTGCTGCTCGTCGTCGCGCGGCGTGAACTTGCGCAGCGTCAGGCGACCGCGCGCGCGATCCTGAAGGTTGGCGAGCACGGTCGTCAGCTCGCGCTGTTCGGGCAGGAGCGCCTTGAGGTCTTCGTAGTCGGCCTGCGCGCGCGCGAGGTTGGCCTTGAACTCGTTGAGGCGCTGCGAGGCGATCTGCGCGCCCTTGTTGTCGCTCTGGAGCTTCTCGACCTGCGCCTCGACCTCGGCGGTCTCGGCGCGCGTGCCCGAGGTGACGAAGTACCAGAAGGCTCCGTAGACGAGGAGCGCGACCACGCCGAAGGCTGCGGCCTGTAAGTACCAGGGCTTCTCTTGAAGAACTTCGATCTTGAACATTGTCGGTTTCCTTCCGAGGACTGCTGCTCGGCGCTCTTGCGGCGCGTCTACTTCTGCGCGACCTGGGGCGCGGGCGAGGCTTGCGGGGCGGGCGCTGCCGGCGCGGGCGGCGGGGGCGGCGGCTGGCTCGGCCCGTACTTGCACTTGATCTTGAACTTGAAAGTTTCGGGCTTGACCGTCAGGTCGAACGGGCCTTCGCGGGGGTCGTAGTCCGCCGCGTTGACCTCGACCTCCTTGCGCTCGGCCTCGATGCTGACGTTGAGGAACTTGCCGTCGGAGAATTCGAGGCTGCGACCGAACTGCGTGACGGCGTACTCGTTCGGCGACTGACCCTCGATGATGAGGTCGCCGCCCTTCTGCTCGACCGACTCCAGACGGAAGCCGGGGTCTTCGGGGATGCGCGAGTTGACCTCGGAGAGCAGGCCCACGGGGCCCTGCTGCGACGAGCGCAGACGCTTGATGGCGTCAATGCGCGCGTTGATGTCCTTGAGCTTCTTCTCCAGCTCCGCCTGCTCCTTGTTGACGGCGGCCATCTGCGCGGCGATCTGCTGCTGGCGCTCAAGCTCGGCCTTCGCCTGCGCCTGCGAGGCGGCGGCGCTCACGTAGTCGAAGAGCATCACGACGCCCAGCAGACCGAAGACCGCAGCGCCGAGGAGCCAGAAGCGCATCCGCGGGTTGGCGACCTTCTCCTCGACGACCGCGGAGGTGCGCGCGCGCTCCGTGACGGAATCCAGTAGGTTGACCTTGATCATTTAAGCATCCACTCCTCTCAGGGCCAGCCCGACGGCGACCGCCATTTCGGGGACGACCTCGCGCATGTAGTCGGGGTCGAAGCGGCGCGCGTCCACCTTGATCTTGCGGAAGGGGTCGAGCCGCTCGACCGGCATCTCGAAGCGCTGCGAGAGGTACTCCGGCAGTCCCTTGAGCTTCGACCCGCCGCCCGAAATCAGAATCTTCTGCACGGTGCCGTCGCCGTCCTCGGCGGTCGCGCGGTAGAAGTCGAAGGTCTTCGAGATTTCCAAAGCGAGCATGTCCGAGACGGTTTCGAGCGCGCCTTCAACGTCTACGGGTTCGAGCTGCGCGGGCGGCGCGCCGCCGCGCTTCACGGCCTCGGCCTGCTCAAACGTCAGCCCAAGCTCTTTCTGCAAGAGCGACGTGTACTGGTTGCCGCCCACGGAAACGTCGCGCGTGAAGACGCTGCGCACGCCGCGCACGATGTTGATGTTCATCGTCGAAGCGCCGACGTTTAAGAGCGCGACGACGAGGTTGGCCGCCGGCTCGTAATTCAGCTCGTAGCAGTTCTGGAGGGCGAAGGCGTCAACGTCTATGAC
>JALZHC010000622.1 GCA_030914105.1 Acidobacteriota bacterium | reverse complement strand
ACCTGGGACGAGACGGACAGAAACTTGCGCGCGGCGAGGGGGCGCGGCGAGTTGGACGTGACGGTCGCGCCCGTCGACGACGTGGAGACGCGACTCGGCGCGGCCAAGACCGAGTTGCAAATCGAGCACGACGCGCAGAACTGGAAGAACAAGTGCGCGGCGCGTTACTACGGGATCAACTCGCTCAGGGCCGAATGAGTTTTCGCACGGCTTCAAACGAAACGGAGGGATGACTAGGGTGGAAGGAATGAGGCTCGCAAAATTTTTACTCGCGTCGGCGCTCTGCGCCGCGTGCCTTAACGCGTCGGCGCGGGCGCAGCAGAGTGCGCCGCAGCAACCCGCCGCAGCTCAGCCCGCGGCGCGAGACCGGCAGGAAGCGCCGCCCGCGAAGAAGAACGCGCGGCCCGAAGCGGAGACGGCGGCGGCGGAGCCTTTCGACAAGGCGACGGTCGAGCAGATGTCGAAGCAGTGCGTGACGCTCGACACGGAGGCGGGCCAGATTGTTCTGGAGATGCTCGCCGAGGCCGCGCCCGAAACCGTCCGCAACTTCCTCAACCTCGCCGCCACGGGCGCTTACGACACGACGACCTTCAGCCGTGTAGTCCGTGGCTTCATCATCCAGGGCGGCAACCTCGCGACGCGCGAGAAGGTGACGACGGAACTCGTGCGCCGCGCGGCGCGCACAGTGCCGGACGAGCCGAACGCCGTCAAGCACGTCCGCGGCGTCGTCTCGATGGCGCGCACCGAACAGCCGAACAGCGCCACCACGCACTTCTTCATCCTCGTCGGCGACGGCCCGCACCTCGACGGAACCTTCGCCGCCTTCGGTCGTGTCGCGCGCGGCATGGAGGTCGCCGACGCAATCAACAACGCCGAAGCGGAAGGCGAGAAGCCCAAGCACCCCGTCCGCCTCAACCGCGCCACGGTCGCGCCCTGCCCGAAGCCGGCGACAAGCCAGTAAGGAAAAGAAGGCAGGTACAGACGGCAGGAGCAGGAGGCAGGGGCAGGAAGCAGAGAAACGAGAAGGCAGCCGGTCGGATTCAGACCTGGCTGCCTTTAAATGTTTCCGCCTGCCGTCTGCCGACTGCCGTCTGCACCTGCGGTTCTATTTCCCTTTGGCGGCTCGGAGGCGGCCCCGTTCCCAAAAGGCCGCCCCGAACCGCGCCCCAGACCACGCCGCGCGCACGCCGCCTTGCCCTTTGCGGCGCGCGTTGGGCGTGGTGAGCTTTTACTGCACGACGAAGTCCCGGCCCGTCGCCGAGTCGGAGTTGAGCAGCAGGCCGCCCGTGGCCGACGTGCCGACGAGTATCTGCGCGCTGGCCGAAGTGGTGGTTGATGTCTTGCCGACGACGTTCGTGCCGGCGACGGCGTTAATCTTATCCACCGAGACGCGAATGATGATTTGATTGCCGTTGACCTGGCCGGAGTCGGGCGCGCCGTCGCTCGTCTGGTTGGGCGTGCCGTTCGGAAGCGTCTCGAAGTGTCCGTACTCGTAGGCCATGTCGCCCGTCTCGGTCTCGGCGGCGGAGGCGTAGACGGTCACGCCGTTGAAGACCGAGCTGATTGTCCAGAAGCTGTTCTGCGTGCGCGCCGAGGCGTCGGCCAGCGTCAAGGTGTAGACGATCTGGTTCGCGCCCGCGTCGTAGGCGAAGTCAACCGAGCGTATGTCCTGCGCGTCCGTGCCGAACTGGTCGCCCGCGGGGTCAACAATTTCGGGGCCGTCGCCTGAAGGCATGAGGTTGAACGGATGGCCTACGTTCTGGAGGCTCAACGCCGCGCGCACGGCGTTGTGCGCGTCAACGTAGCCCGCGCCGACCGTGCGCTCGTCGTAGGGCATCGGCGTCGCCGTCTGCCGAAGGATGGTCACAACGTCGTCGGGCGTAAGCAGTGGGTTCGCCTCGATCATCAGCGCGACGACGCCGGAGATGTGCGGGCACGCGAACGAAGTCCCCTGCGAGGTCGTGTAGTAAGGAAGATAGGCCGGCGGGATCGTCGTCGCGTCGTTCGACCCGACGAAGATGGGGAGAGTTCCCGCCGTATTCACAACGCCAACGCCCTTCATGCGCGCGCTCTTGATGTCGACGCCGGGCGCTATGATGTCGGGCCGGAGGTTAGGCTGAAGCGTCGGGTCGGCGGGCATGCCGGCCACGTCGCTGCCGGTGCCGTTGTCCACGCCGCGCGAGCTGAACTCCGCGGGGCTGCCCAAGCCCTGCTTCTCGCCGGCGGCGACGGAGATCGTCCAGGGCATCGTCGAGTAGGGGTTAATCGAGGTCGGCGTGTCGCCGGAGTTGCCGGCGGCGAAGACGACCGTGATGTTTCGGTCGTGGGCATTGCGCGTGGCGACGTTAATCGGGTTCGCCGGGTCGAGGCCGTCGGCGCTCAGGGTGTCGCCCCAGGAGTTGTTGATGACGCGGATGTTGTATGCGTACTGGTTGGCGAGCAGGTAGTCGTAGGCTCCGATGATGGCGACGAGCGGCAGGCCCATGTCGTTGCCGGAGTTCACGCCGACGAGCTGCGCGCCGCGCGCCACTCCGCCGTAGAAGCCGCCCGAAGCCTGGCCCGTGCCCGCCGCGACCGCCGAGCCGAAAGTGCCGTGGCCCGATTCGAGGTCGGAGGTCTGCTGGTTCTCCAGGTAAATCGGCGGGACGAAGCCCGTGCCGTCGACGAGGTCGCCGATGTCGACGCCGGTGCCGACGACGAGGCCGGCGTCGGAGACGACCGTCTCGGAGAGGCCCTGGATGACATTCTGCACGGTCTTCTTGCCGTAGGCGAGGTCTGCGTGAGTGGCGTCGATGCCGGTATCGACGTAGCCGATGCCGACGCCCTTGCCGGAGACTGGAAGGCCGGGGTTCGTCGTGTTGTGCTTCGTGACCTCGGTGTCGGCCTGCATCTGCGGGACGCCGATGAAGGGGCGGCTGACGTTCGTGAAGTTCTTGAGCAGACGGTTCGAGTAGACGGAGACGACGCCCGGCTGACGGCTCACGACGCCTAGCTGCGCGAGGCTCATGTCGCAGATGACCATCGGCAGCTCGCGCGTGGCGAAGCCCTTCGTGATGCCTGCGAGGCGGAGGCGCGAGAGTTCCGCCGCGCCGGGCTTCTGTCTGTAGGTGATGACCACGGGCACGGTCGCGCCCGCGGCGTGCGTGGCGAAGAACTGCGTGAGCTGCGAGTCAACCTTGACGGACGTGGCCGCCGTCGTCTTCGTGCCGCCCTGCGGCAAGCTCGCCAGCGCGAGTAGGAAAACCGCGGTTATCAAAATCGCCCTTCTCGTCATCGCCTTCGTCTCTCTTTCTTCTCGGTCACTTCTTTGAATGTCCGTCTCTTCAAACCTGGTCTTCGATGTCGGCCCGGCGGGTCAAACG